>JBIKMB010000003.1:0-75400 GCA_044359485.1 Pirellulaceae bacterium
AAACTGCCAAGCGATTACCAGGGTCAAGGCCATCACTCCTAGAAGAAAGAGTGAGGCGAAGAAGATCGCTTCCCCCACGCTGCCGACGATCCACCAGCCCGAGAGCCGATGTCCGCGTTTCTTTCCCCAGAGTCGAAATAGCCTTGGCATGTGTCGTAATTATTTGTTTCGCGCGGCTGTCCAGCTTGCACCACTTCTCCAATTGGTAAAGATTATAACCGAGGTTTCTCGTTTAAGTCGTTGGGGAATCTCATTTTCATTTAACCCCTCGAAGTAGAAGCGAGCTGTTGTTGTGATTTATTCTCCAGCTAAACCCGATCGAGTTTTTTTGCGAACTGTGGCGAGTTTCTATTGGCTATGGTTCATGGTACTGAACGTATCGTTACTGTTTTGCGGTGATTTGCTGGGGGGGGACTGGTCGCAGATACTTGGCAATCAGCGGGATGGAAAAGCGGCGGAGGGGGAAAGTTTACCCGATTCGCTTCCCGCTTCTGGACCAAAATTGATGTGGAGCAAAGCGGTGGGGGCCGGATACGCCGGACCGGCCATTGTCGGCGATAAAGTATTTTTGTTTCATCGCATCCAAGACGACGAAATCGTAAGTTGTTGGAATGCTGCCGATGGCAAATCGATTTGGGAAGCAAAGTTGCCTGCTGCCTATCAACGCGGATTCGATCCGGACTCTGGCCCACGCTGTGTACCGATTGTCGACGGCGAGGATGTGATCGTGTATGGGGCTGCGGGGCAATTGAGTTGCCTGGCCACTGTGGATGGCAAAACGCGTTGGACGGTCGCGCTGCGGAAGCAGTTCAAAGCAGAAGATGGTTATTTTGGTGCTGGGAGCACACCGCTGGTTTTGAAGGATCGTGTTTTGGTAAATATTGGTGGTCGACAAGCGGGATTGGTTGCCGTTGATCGCCGCACGGGTGACCTTTTGTGGAAAGCTACTGCGCATGATGCGAGCTACAGTTCGCCCATTCTGGTATCCTATCAAAATGCTCCGCTGGCCCTGTTTGCGACACGTCTTCAAGTCGTTGGCATTCGACCGGAAGATGGAAAAGTAGAATTTGAGATTCCCTTTGGTATGCGTGGTCCAACGGTCAACGCAGCCACGCCCATTCCCCTGCCCCGCAATCGCATCATGCTCACCGCCAGTTATGGCATCGGGACTCTGGTGTTTGATCTCAATGCACAGCCACCACAGATTCTCCTGCGCGACGATAGTCTGCTGGCGAGCCAGTATGTCACGCCTTTGGCGATCGACCAACATGTGTACGGTAACGATGGCCGTGAAGATATAGGCTCAGGGGCCATGTGTTGTTTGGATATCGATTCAAAAAAAGTCCTCTGGACGGCAGACGACTTTGGTGTTGCCCATTTGATTGGAGTTGGCAGCAAGATTTTGGCGGTGGGGGTTCGAGGTGAGGTGTCGATCCTGAAGGCGAATCCCGCCAAGCTGGAAAAGCTAGCAACCTTCTCTCTCCCCACCACGACTTACCGTGCCTTACCAGCTTATGCCGGCGGTGCGCTGTGGCTGCGCAGCAATGATTCAGGCGGTGGAGGCAAGTTGAGTGGTTATTTATTGAAAAACTGAGCAGCTTTCGCGTGTTTCAGCAGCGTTTCGATCTTGCGACCATCTCGATTCTCCTTCTATAAAAACACAGGTTTGATGGTTTAAGGAGAAACCGAAAATGACAAAACGTTGGGAAAGCCGGGATTGGTGCGTTCGAACGAGTCGGCTGGGCTACTTGGGATGTGGCTTGGGTGTGGCTGTGGGTTTGCTGACTGGAGTGGAGTTTGTTTGGGCGCAGGGACGAACTGCCAACACGACTCAGGCCGCTACAGCTCAGGCAGCTACGAATCAGGTCAATGCTTCTGGCCAAACCAAAGCGACCGGTAAGCAAGATGAGTTTCCGGCTGTCTTGGCGGTGGTCAATGGCCAGACCATCTCTCGAGAGCAGTTAGCTGCCGAATGCATCAAGCGTTACGGCGATCAAGTGCTCGATAATATGCTCAATAAATATCTTATTCTGCAGGCCTGTCAGGCGCGGAAGCTTACGATCACTCAGCAGGATGTCGACGAGGAGATTTCGCGAATCGCCAGTCGCTTCAAATTGACCACAACGCTTTATCTGAAATTGTTGCAGGATGAGCGTAGTATCACGCCTGAGCAATATTCATCCGAAGTGGTGTGGCCGATGTTGGCATTGCGCCGATTGGTCGCCGATCAAATTCAGGTGACTCAACAAGAAATTGATCGCGCCTACCAGAGCGAGTATGGGACGAAGGTGCAAGTTCGTATGATCGCTGTGAAAGATCGTGCGAAAGCGGATACTTTATTGAAAGAAGTGACCGCGAATCCTGATGCATTTAGGCGAGTTGCGAAAGAGCAGAGCGAAGATCCGGCAACGGCGAGTGTCGAGGGATTGTTGCCGCCGCTGCGTCAATACTCTGGCGATGAAGTGCTCGAGTCGATTGCATTTAAGCTGCAACCGGGGCAGATCAGTCAAGTGTTTCAAGTTGCCGATATGTACGTGATTTTGCAATGCGTACGGTATATGGAAAGTCCTCCCTTGGCACCTCAATCGATCCCTGCGATTCGTCAAGGAATCGAGGATCAGGTTCGCGATGAGAAGTTGGGCCAGACGGCTGAGCAACTGTTTGAATCGCTGAAGAAAGAAAGCAATGTGATCCGTGTATTGGGCGATGCCAATATGGAAAAGCAGTATCCCGGCGTTGTCGCCTTTATCAACCAGCAGCCGGTTCCAGTTTCGCAGTTGGAGACCGATTGTATTCGCCGACACGGCCGAGAAGTTCTCAAGGGAGAGATCAATCGCAAGGTATTGGAGACAGCTCTGCGCGGCGCCAAATTGGAAGTTGTGCAAGCGGATATCGATTCAGAGATCGCTCGGGCTGCCGATATGATGGGTTTCATCAAGCGGGACGGTTCGCCGGATGTCCAAGCGTGGTTGCAGCATGTGGTGCAGGAGAATGAGGCGACCGTAGAGCTTTATGTGCGAGATGCGGTTTGGCCCAGCGTCGCCCTTAAGAAGTTGGTTGCCTCATCGGTTCAGTTGACTGAGGATGATATGCAAAAAGGATTCCAATCCAACTTTGGACCGCGGGCTGAAGTATTGGCGATCGTGCTGAGCAATCAGCGAACGGCGCATGAAGTCTGGGAACTGGCGCGGGCCAAAAATACGGAAGAGGATTTCGGTAAGTTAGCGGCACAATATTCGATCGAGCCGGTATCGCGGGCGAACTTTGGCAAGGTACCTCCGGTGCGACGTTATTCGGGCAACCCGGTGCTGGAAGAGCAAGCTTTTGCATTGAAACCGGGTGAGTTATCGGGCATCGTCGCTTTGGGAGATCAGTATGTTATCATGAGATCCCAAGGGTTTACCAAGCCGGTAGTTCAAGACTATGCTGCCGTTAAGGATGAGCTCGCGAAGGAATTGCTCGAGAAAAAATTGCGCAGCGAGATGGAGGCTCGTTTGGATACTTTGATGAAGGATGCCCAAATCGATAATTTCCTCGAAAAGACGACACAATCGGGCAGGATCGAAACCGCGGCCGCCCCTGCTGCTGCCGTTCCTACCAAAACTCGCTAAGCGACTGGAATTAGTGGCTGCTGAACGCGTCGGCGTAACATAGGTCGATGCGAGCCACGTCGCATTCACGTTACCCCAGACAAGAGTTTATACTTTTGTCTGGGGTTTTTTGACGATACACCAGACCGGCATCCTTGGAGAAAAAAATTATGGATCGCGATACCTTGAAGGCTGTGCAAACGCCGCTGAAGAAGCGCTATCGTGAAGAGCCAGAGTCAGCCAAAGTGTCGATGCAATCGCGCGGGATCGTGCGCATCGGCGAGCAGAGCTGCGAAGTGGAAACCGCTTCAGGAAAAGTTGTCGCCGGTTTACATCGAGCCGCAGGAGGTGACGGGAGTGGAGTCTGCTCGGGCGATATGTTGCTAGATGCCCTGGTGGCGTGTGCGGGTGTGACGCTCGGCGCGGTGGCCACAGCGATGGGCTTGAAGATCGAGCGGGCAACGGTTGAAGCGGTGGGAAAAATGGATTTTCGCGGTACGCTCGGTATTGCCCCCGATGTGCCGGTCGGTGTGGAGCACATCGAGTTGCATGTGAACATACAAAGCCAAGAGCCACCGGAGCAATTGGCAAAGCTGATGGAGTTGATCGAACGCTATTGCGTTATTTACCAAACTTTTCAGCAGCCACCGATTGTGGAAACCTCTTGGTCGATTGTTGAAGCTTAGCTCAAATGGTCTTGAGATTGGGCTCGTCGACTTTTTCGTGCAGCGGGCTGTCGTCGAGTCGATACCAGATCGCTAAAGGAATCACCAATAGAGCGATCATAAAAAAGACGCTATTGATTGGAATATTGAGCATATCGGATATCCGCTCAAACAATTGATAGACAGGTCCCGAGAGCATCATCCCCAAAAAATTGCCTTGGTTCATCGTGGCAATCATGCGTCCTTTGAGCTCGTCGGGGGGGCGTTCTTGCAGGAAAACCTGTAAGGGGATGGAATAAATTGCGGCGGAAACGCCAATGCCAATCAGGGCGACGCGGCAACCGAAATCGCCGAGCCACGGTTTTTGTTGTCCATTCCAGAGGCTCAGGGCAATAAGAAATACCACAATACCCCACAAACCGATCGTGACCAAAATTCTTGAGGTAGTGAACCTCAAAAGGAACGAACCGAGCGGCGCGCCGAGCATGATGCCGATCGCGATCAAGCCAACCAGAATCCCGGTCTGTTCCTTGTTGAGTCCTAAAGGTCCATCGCCCAGTCGATTCACCGTGGGCATCGCCATCGACGAGACCATCCAAAAGACGCATGAAACGAGCAAGGCGAGCAGCAAGGGGCGATCTCGCGCAAGGAGTTTATAGATATCACGGCTGATCGCGAGAGTATCCCAGGTAAATTTGGCATCGGGTTGAGCCGGTTTGCGCCACCGGACCATCAGCGAGGTCAAGATTCCAATCACGGCGATGCCGATACAAAATAAAGACCCAATCCATAAATATTTAAACGAAGTGGCTTGGGGTGGTTCTAATTTAGGAACGAGTTGATCATAAAGTTTCCCGGCAAAAACAACCCCAAAAATGATAGCCAGAAAGGTTGTCATCACCATTAGGCCATTGGCCCTAGTGAGCGCTTTGTGCGAAAAGAGTTCCGGCAAGATTCCATATTTCCCTGGCCCAAAAAAAGTACTCTGCGTGGCCATTAAAAAGAGCACGGTCCAAGTACCGTACATACCGAATTGGTCATAAAAAATAAAAGCGAGCAGGCCCAATAACATCACGACAATTTCGGCAACTTTGCTGAAAACGATGATGGGCGTTTTGCTGAACCGATCGGATAGATAGCCAGCGTAGCCGGAGAACAGAACAAAGGGTAGCGAGAAAACAAAAGTCGCCCAGCCTTGCATATCGGTTCCCTGCTGAGGCAACTCTACGGCAGTGGTATCGACTGCGGCTGAAGCAGCGACCACCGTCACGGGCATCGCCATCAACAGCACCAATTGCTTGTAGACGTTGTCGTTAAAGGCTCCAAGAAATTGCGTGAGCAACATGCCCCAAAAAGAACCGTTTGTTGCCAGTGTGGAAGAAAGTTCGTTCGATTCCAATTTTGATTCCATAAAATATGTCATCCAACGGCGAATGCGAATCGAGTACAAGCGGGACATGCGGAAGAGTAACCCAACGAGGCCCTACAATACCGCTTGAACACTCGGTCGGCTAGATGGAGAGTTGGCTGGTTGAGTAGACGGTTTCTCTCTCGCTCATGGGGGTCGCGGGATCGCCCTGAGCTCGCGTATTTCTTAGCTCGAGTACTAATTTGCTCAAAAACGGCGGGCCGCGGCGAGTAGGCGATCCTTTTATAGATTCCTGCCTCGCGAAACGAGAGCGCGAAATCGCCGGAAAATCGGCAAAAATCTGTCCAATTTCGACCATGACGTGAAGCAGAGAGCGGCTGCGGCCTCAGAGAGCAACTTACAGCGTTTTCAGATATTCCAGGACGGCGTCCCGCTCTGCTTCGTTGAGACTTTCGGGAAAATCGTGTCCGACCGCACTTTTCCCGAACGCTTGGGTATCGAAATATTCTCGCCGCTGCTCGGCGGTCAGCTTGGGCGGCACTTCATCCAGCGTTTCTATCGTCAAGCCAACCTTTTGAAAATCGGTCACTTCGTCGGTCCTTCTCCAGACGCGCGGACGGGAATCTGGATGAAGCACATGCCAGAGGGTCGGGACACTGCCATTATGAAAATAAGGAGGAGATGCCCAAACACCATCGAGAGGTGGAGCCACGTATCCGCCCGGTTCGGCTATCGTCTTTTGTTTGCCATGCAATGCAAACCAACTTTCACCATATCCCTTTCGATGTTCGGACGAAAGCGATTGATAGCGAACTGGATCGGTACCTATTTCGTCCAGCGGGATGATCTCTTCCGGGTACGAGCCCCCTGCCCCGTAGGTTCCATGGCATCGGCCGCAATGATCCACAAAAAGGGTTTCTCCTCGAGCGGCAAGTTGTTTGTTGATGGGGCCAGGATATTTGGGTGAGGGAACGCTGGAGATAAATTCGTAGACATCTCTGAAATCCTCTTCCCAGGCGCGAAATTTGTCAGGTCCATTTTGGCGAACCAGCATAAATTGCATTAGGCCGCGATGTCCTTTCTCTGCAAAACCGTCGATGTAAAGATGATGTTTCTTTTTGAAATGCCACCAAGGCGGTGGATCCATATCATGATTGACCAGTTTGGGCGCTGGACGCCATTGAATCACATTCAAATCGGCGTCGCGAAAATGCATCAAAGCGACGCCAAACATTACGGCATTGGATGAGCCTCGGGTCGAACCGAGCGGCAAGAAGGCTGATCCCAAATCCATATGCGAAAGCGGTTTGCCGAGTTGAAGTTTTAAGAGGCGGGCTTCTTCGGTCAATGTTTGCAACGCATAACGATTATTGGGTGCTCCCGGGTAAGTCGCTCCATGGACTTTCCCTCCATGGCAGGCAAAACAGTTCATGACATAGGTGCCATCTTCCCTTACGACATACTGAAGAGGCGGGGGGAGTTCCCGAGGTTGCACTGAGGTTGAATGGATTTCGGTCGGGGCAATCGATGGGCGAGACGTTAAGCCAAAGCGGTCCCAAAAAGCTTGGGCCAATTCATCCACACTCGGTTCGAGCGTTGCCGAAGACGAAGTGTTAGCGGACTTTTCTTTCAGCTTATCCTTTTGGGCCAGTCTCCAACTTGCTTGGGCAAGCTTATAGGCGGTTTCCTCATCAAAATCGCTAGGGAGATACGGAGTACCGATCAAATGTTCGTAACCGCGGCGGGCTGCCGGAGAGAGTTCCAGGATCCAGCGGTGGGTGTCCTGGTCATCACGCAGATCGGACGCCGAAGATCTCGGCTCTTCTGCAAGGGCTGTCGTCACCCAAACGAGCGATACGACAGACGCCAGAAACAACCGAAAATTGGCTTGAAACGGCAAAGCATTTCTCATTCGACTCATTCGTTTGACCGATCGGATAAACTCATTCAAGGAACCAAAACAATGCGAATACTTCAGCCTATTATAGTAGAGCGGCGAGTGCGGTGAAAATCTGCTACGATGTGAAAAAATGGCTCGTAAAGGCAGGTTAACACCTAAATAGGTTGGAAAGTAAAACCGATGTCGGGAGTTGAACGGAACGTGAAAAGAGTGTTGGGCGTGGGTGAAGTTTTGTGGGATTGCTTTCCAACAGGAGATCGACTCGGCGGCGCACCGCTGAATTTTGCTGCCCATTGCCAGTTGCTCGGATCAAGCTACGGAATTCAAGCTTCGATGCTGAGTCGCGTAGGCAACGATGTCTTGGGATTGAAAGCGATTCAAGAGATTGAGCAATTAGGCGTCGATACGACATTAATTCAAGTGGATCCAGAGCATCGCACAGGTGTGGTGCGAGTTGAGTTGGATCGAGGGGAACCGAAGTATGAGATCGTTACAGATGTTGCCTGGGATTACTTGACTTGGAACGAACGCTTGACCGAGTTGGCCAAAAGTGTGGATGTTATCTGCTTCGGTTCCTTGGCTCAGCGCAGTTCCTCGTCGCGCGATGTGGTTCAGAGATTGCTGCGTGAAACCACTGCAGCCATTCGATTGTTCGATATCAATCTGCGAGCGCCATTCATCTCAAGCAAGGTAGTACAAGAATGCTTGCCGTTGGTCAATTATGTGAAGCTCAACGAGGACGAATTGATTTGGTTAAGCGATGAATTAGGTGTACCGCAACGGGATGATGTGGAACTGACCGCGGTGGCTGTTCGTCATGAATTATCCATTGAAGGATTACTGCTAACGCGAGGTCCGCGCGGTTGTTTTTACGTATCGGCCGATCAAGTGACCGGAGCCGAAGTGCCGGTGCTAGAGTTTGCCGCGGATGCAGATTCGGTGGGTGCCGGCGACGCAGCGTCAGCCGCCTTTGTCGTAGGTCTTTTGCGCGGCTTGCCTATTGCCACAATCATTCAAGAGGCGAATCGAGTGGGCGCATTTGTGGCGAGCCAGCCGGGAGCGGTGAGGAAAGGGTAGTGTTCAGTTTTTAGTTGGGTTAGTGTTAGAGGATGGGGAGTAAATCGGCTTGAACACCGTCGATGATATCGGCGCTGATTTGTTGTCGATCTTCGGCGAAGCCCAGCATGAGAGCCAGATCGCAGAGTCGATTGATGCGGCGCGGGATTCCACCGGCGAGCATGTGAATGGATTCGATCGCTTCGCTGGAAAAGATTCGTTCTGCGTCACCGCCGCATACGCGTACTCGATGTTGAATGTAGGACGTTGTTTCGTCTGCTGAAAAAGGATTCAAAAGACATTTCACGGCCAATCGCTCATCAAGAGGTTGGTAGCGGTTGATTTGGGCCAGCAGGGTCGGTAACCCCGAAAAGATCATCGTCCAAGCGCTTTCGCCATCGATTTCGTCGCTGAGAACGTTCAGCAGCAAGCGGGCTGTTTCCAGTCCATTGTAACTTTCCAATAAATGCGCTTCTTCAAAAACCAACACTGGTCGTCGACCCTGCTCGACGTAACGCCTCAGCGAATTTCGGATCGATAAAATCGCATCGGCCGTGTCGGTGTAAACTCGAGCTTCATCCGCCGGATTGAGCGACTGGGCGATATACCGGACCAATTCGTTTGGATTTAAAGCGGGATAGGCAATCGTTAGCAGCGGCGAAGCGGTTTCGGGCAAACGCGTTTTCAAGAGCTGAATAAGCAAGCTTTTGCCGATACCCGTCGGTCCGGTCAGTAGGGCCAAGCCGCGATGGTTTTCGATGGCATAGAGGAGTTTCAATAAGCCCGCTTGATGGCACTCGGCAGGATAGTATGCGTCACTTTTCCCGAGACTGCTCTTGCCAACATTGTTTTCAAAGGGGCGACCGTCAAGCTGCCAATGCTCTTCGTACATATTTGAATTCCTTGTTGTCCATCGCGTTGGGATATCTAGCTATTGGAAAAGTTTTCGACAATCCCAACGGAACTGATTCCGAGATTCTTAATTCGACGAATCGCAGTTTCCATTCGCTGCTGATCCTCGTTTCGACCATCGGTGACAAGAATGATTGCGTCGAGCGTTTCTTCGGCACCGGTACCGATCAAACGGTTGTCTAATGAATTGATAAATGTCGTGTCAATCACGATTAAATCAAACGACTCTCGCAGACGCTGCATCAGCGAGGCGATATGACGTTCGAAGTGAGCCACTTTGGGAGACGCCGCGTTGGCGGTCAATGGAATCAAGGTAAGCTGATCTTCGACGGAATGAATTGCGATTTCTTCCAGTGGTAAGCCTTCGACGATGGCATCGTTCCAGCCTTGATCAATGTCCAGGTTGAGTGAATCGGCAAGTGAAGGTGACTCGAGGTCACCATCGAGAAGTGCAACTTGAATTCCACGCTGCGCGACGCTGCGGGCAATACAGCAGGCAACCGTGCTGCGTCCTTCTCCTTGAGTTGGACTGGTTACCATGAGAACTTGCAAGCCTTGGCGACAGGCATCGCTGAAATGTGCGGCAACTTTCGAAAAAGCTCGCTCTTGTTCGGAGAGCAGTTTGTTTTGAATTTCGGGCCAAGTCAAAGAGTCCACTTCCCATGCCGAAGGAAACGGTTCCGCCGCAAACTTTGTTTTGGCTGTTTCCGTTTCTTGGGCGAGCGGACGATCGGTTCTTGTTTTGCGAAAGTGTCCTACAGCTGGCATCTTCAAGGTGCTGCGTGACACGTCGGTTGCTGCGTTTCGGTCTAATTTCGAAGAGTCCAGAGTGGGTAGAGTTGACACAGGGAAATGCGGTTTGGCCCGTACTGATATGGCCTGTACTGATATGGCCTGTACTGATAGGGCCTGGGCCGATGAGGCCTGTGTTGCTGGGCTGGTGTGTGTTGCTGGGCTGGTGTGGCGATCGCCTTCGGTCGCTGCCGCAGCGGGCTGATTTTGTGCCAAATAGCTTGCCAAAGTACGTCGTCCACCTTGAGCGGCAGGCAGCGTATCGGAGTTGGTTGTTTCCGTGGCCTGAGGTTTCTGCAGATGCGGATAAGGAGGCAAGCGGTGTCCGGTGTGTCGCGATGGAGCAGAAGTGACTCCCGAATCCAGGCGAATAGTTGTGGCAGGAGTGCTAGGTTCGACAGGTAGTGGCTCTGGGGCCTCGGCCGGTTTGGGCGAATTCTCTGAAGTTTTGACCGCATTCATCCGAGGCTGATGTGTGTGCAAATTACCCGCCGCATCGACTCGATACCAACGCCCTGTATCTGCGGCCGATTCGGCATGCATTGCCTCTGGTGCGGCTGCATCAAAGGCTCGCGAATCAGTTCCGCGGCTATCATCGATACGAGCATCTGCCATGCTCATCGGCTTCTGTTCGGCACGACTCGATGGAACCAACATCATAGCCGTGGGCACTGCAGACATCGGAGTTTGACTAGCATTCTGTGCGATCCCAGCATTCTGTACGATCCCAGCATTCTGTGCGATCCCAGCATTCTGTGCGATCCCAGCATTCTGTGCGATTGCCGCTGCGTTGTTCTGGGTATCCGCGACTTTACAAGAATCTTGTTTGGGTAGCGAACTGGCTGCGCTTTGCGTGCCCTTTTGACGGTCTTTGTTATACGCTCGAATAAAAGCTTGATCGAGTGTGCTCATAGCCGTTCCAATCCTATCTGCAATCGTTATGGATAATGTGCGTGTTGTTTTTTGCGAGTTGTTCTATTCGCAGTGGGGCTGCTGGCAATATTTTCATGCGACTGGACAACTGCGCGCGAAGCTCAGCGAACGGTTCCTGCGGGGTAGCCCGCTGGCATGTTTCTGTTGGAGTAGTCGTAAACGGGCTGTTGGTTGTTAGGTATCGATGGATTGTTGGGGATCATGTATCCGGATGCGGGCGCCATCATGGAGCCGCTGGGAGCGGCGATGTTCGGAGCGGAGAAGTTGTTGTAACCAGAGTTGGCTGGTACACCCGACAAATTTGAGGCAGGATTCATGGATCCGGAGTTGTTTCTTGCTTGGGCTGCGGCCGCATTCCACCATCCAACTTGGTTTTGTACGTTTCCGGAGATGTTAGTTTGCGGATTAGCGTTCGGTTGACCATAGCCGAGTTGGCGGGCATATTCCGGATCGATATTTAAACCGCTTGGGGGCAGCGGCACGGAGTTTCGAGAAGGCAGTCCGTTGTAGGCACCGGGCATCGCTTGTGCGTTGTTGGCTTGTGGAAGTGTCCACGAATTTACGTTGGGATTCGCAGCGGGCATGTTTGTCGAATTCACATTGGGATTCACATTGGTATTAGGAGCTGTATTGGGATTGTAGGTCCAGCTTCGCGTTTCCGCTGCTTGCGGGGGTGTTGTCGAAGGATAGTACTGATTGCTTACCAGTCTCGAGTTGGCCATGGCTTGACGTCGCATTTGCAAAATGCTTTCTAGATCTTCATTGGGTAACGAAGTTTCCAGGTAAGCGGCTCGCGGTGGTGCTGCGTTGGCAACTGGATTGGAGGCGGCTGGCAGCGTAGCGTCCGCAGCGGGCAATTGTGTTTCGGCAGCGGGGAGCAAGGAAGGCGCGTTAACGGCAGGCTTCTGTGACAGCTTCAGTGTTTCGGACGATGTCGTAGCGGATTGCGAATTGGACGATGGGCTTGGCGAGGGAGATTCTTCAACAGGCCAGGTTAGGTTTGGTTGGACATTTTCCGAGGGAATCGCGCCGCTGGATGGACCAGCAGGAATCGTCGCGTCAAAGGTTTGGCTTTGAGGTTTGCCGATTTGTGTGGAGGCAGAGATCGCGGGTGTTGCGTTGCTGGATTCGGAGTTGGCGAAGCGGGCTGGAGATCCTTGTGAGGCTGCCGCACTCGGACTAGGTTGTGCTGAGCTGGTGAAACCTGTGGAGTTCGCGACCATGGTTGGCTCGCTTCCAGGCATGCGGCTCGATTCATGGTTCGCGTTTTGCGTGCTGGGGCCCAGCGTGAAGGATGGAACTTTGGACGAAGTGGAAGCGTTTGAGCTTGCGCTGGTGGATTCCGGAAGCAAGCTTGGGCTTAGAGTTGCGGATGGATTGAGAGTTGCGGATGGATTGAGAGTCGCGGATGCTTTAGCAGCAGCCGGATTGGGCGTAGGAGCGACCGACGCATTGGAATCGGCCAGAGTGGATTTCTTTTCCTCTTTTGCTGAAGATTGAGGAGGAAGGTTGGAGGCTCCCTTGTCCTTAGGTTCGGTTTCATCGGCGATGGGACGTTGGGTTGCCCGCGAGCGTTCTGGATCGCGTATTGCCATGACACCCGCAGTGACCAGTGCCAAAATGAGCAACATCAAAATAATGCCGCTGGACCAGTGTTCCCACCACGATCGAGCATCGGCTTGAGCAGGATCGGGAATGGCTCGGGCCGCTGTGTTGGCGGCAGAGATGTTGGGAAGCGGGTTGGTCGCGGTTGTACGAGCGGCGATGGCCGTTTCCGATTCGACCGATGATGTAAGGTTTGCTGCAGCGGAAGAGAATGCATGCCGATTTCCTGGCACATTGCCGACGGCTGGGGCGTTTCCGAACGGCGTTGCTGAAAGGGCCGAGCCCGCCAGTGTGCCGGCGGCGGCGACTCCGGAGGCTACGGTCCCAGCAACCACTCCTGTTACCGCACCGGCAACATGGTTGAAAACATTGTGACCAGCTTCTGGGCTCTGGATGCGCTGTTCGCTTTCGCTTCGGGAATTTTGTAAGGCTACCGAGAGCGGCGATGCGGCGGGTGGGTGGTTTTCTCGTGTTTTTTCTGAGGTTTCAGGGGAACCCGAGTCAGACTGCGCAGTAGGATCCACTTCGGGTAAACGGAACAGGACGGGTGGAAAATCGTTGGCTGGCAGCGGAAGATGGGGCCCACCTGGCAAGGGAGAACCTGCAGCGGTCGATCCCGAGGAGACGGGTCTTCTTCCAGCCAATCGACGCAAATTTGTAGTTGTCTGTTGCTGAGCCATCCGTGGCATCGCTCTGTACTCCCTGAGGTGGAGGTGGCAGCCCTCTAAGCCATGCCTGCAGGGGTGCGAACACTCCTCAGGCGCAAAAATCTAATTGTGATTAGCTGAATAATCGTCACAATCGCTACAGTTCTTCAGCCAAATTCCAAAACAGGCAGAAGGGGTAAACCCTGCCGACGGTTGTTATGTAGAGAATACTTCTGGAACAGAGCAATATCTGATTGCCGGTTTTCGGTCATTCTGGGAAGATAAAGGTTGGTTTGTCATTTCCGGTGGACGGTCGCGGCGGGACCGCAATGGGAATGTTACTTTTGTAAACTGTACGCGTGTTTTAGTGTAAGCGTGAGAGAATAATGTTGAAGCGATCTAGGCCGACATCCAATTTGGAAGAACTATGCCGTCAACGGATCATGATCCTCGACGGTGCCATGGGGACCATGGTACAGCAATTAAAGTTGGATGAGCCCGCGATACGTGGCGACCGGTTCGCAGAGCATGGCAAAGACCTCAAGAATTTTACCGATATTCTCTGTTTGACGCATCCTGAGAAGGTTACCGAGATTCACCGCAAATATTTGGAAGCGGGAGCGGACATCGTCGAGACCAACACCTTTGGGGCCAGTCCGATTGGGATGGTCGAATTCGACTTGCCGTTGGACTTGGTGCACGAGATCAACGTCGCCGCCGTGCAGTGCGCTCGGCGTGCAACCGAGGAGTTTACTCGGGCCAATCCGAACAAGCCTCGGTTTGTGGCTGGAAGTATCGGTCCGACGACCAAGCAAACAGCGATCTCGACTAATCCGGAGGATCCGGCGTTTCGAGGTGTGACCTATCATGAGATGGTTGATTCTTACTATGCTCAGGTGAAGTCCTTGGTGGAAGGTGGCGTCGACGTTCTACTGCCTGAGACGGTGATCGATACGTTGAATTTGAAAGCGTGTCTGTTTGCGATCAGCAAGTACTTCGAGGATTCTGGTAAGTATGTTCCCGTGATGGTCAGTGGCACTTTTACCGATGCGGGGGTGACGTTTGTGAGCAGCCAGAGTGTGGAAGCATTCTGGAATGCGATATCCCATTTCCCGGTAATGAGTGTTGGGATGAACTGCGCGTTGGGACCTGAAAAGATGCGACCGTTCATCAAAGAATTGGCGGGCATTGCGACGGTTCCCATCAGTTGTTATCCCAACGCGGGTTTGCCGAATGAAATGGGGGCCTACGATTTAGGTCCAGCGGCGATGGCTGACTTGGTGGGTGAATTTGCCGAACAAGGTTGGTTGAACATCATCGGTGGTTGCTGTGGAACGACGCCCGCTCACATTCACGCGATTGCCAGTCGCGTCGCGCGATTGACACCGCACCGTGAGCCAGAAGTTCCCATCTTTACTCGGCTCAGTGGCACACAGCCTTTGACGATGCGACCGGAGTCTTCGTTTATCAACATTGGTGAGCGAACGAATGTGACTGGTTCGAAGGCTTTTGCGCGATTGATTCGCAACGATCAATTTGAAGAGGCTGTCGAAGTCGCTCGGCAGCAGGTACAGAATGGAGCGCAGATCATCGACATCAATATGGATGATGCGCTCTTGGATGGTGTGGAGGCAATGACGCGTTATCTGCGGTTGATCGCTGGTGAACGCGACATCAGCAGTGTGCCGGTGATGATCGACAGCAGCAAATGGGAGGTTTTGGAAGCGGGACTGCAGAATACGCAGGGCAAGTCGATTGTCAATTCGATCAGCTTGAAAGATGGTGAAGAAACGTTCTTGCAGCGAGCTGCTGCGATTCGGCGTTATGGTGCAGCGGTTGTGGTGATGGCCTTCGATGAAAAAGGCCAAGCGACCGAGATCGATGAAAAAGTACGAATTTGCAAGCGAGCTTACGATATCTTGGTGAACCAAGCTGGTTTCGCGCCGGAAGATATTATTTTCGATCCCAACATTCTTACTGTGGCTACCGGGATCGAAGAGCACAACAACTATGCGATAAACTTCATCGAAGCGACACGTCAAATCAAAAAGGTTTGCCCCGGTGCCAAAGTCTCGGGAGGAGTTAGCAATATCAGCTTCAGTTTCCGCGGCAATGAGTTGGTGCGCGAAGCGATGCATTCCGCATTCCTCTATCATGCGATCGCCGCAGGGATGGATATGGGAATTGTCAATGCGGGGCAACTGGCCGTCTATGAAGATATTCCTAAAGAACTTTTGAAGGCGGTTGAGGATGTGCTCTTCAATCGTCGACCAGATGCCACCGAACGATTGTTGACACTAGCCGAGACGGTCAAGGGAAGCGGGCAAAAGGCGAGTGGAGAAGACTTGACTTGGCGCGAAGCCCCCGTATCCGAAAGACTCAAACAAGCTTTGGTCAAAGGAATCGATAAATACATCGAAATCGATGTTGAGGAAGCCCGCAAAGGAGTCAAGCGTTGTTTGGAGGTGATTGAAGGGCCTCTGATGGATGGCATGAGTGTTGTGGGGGATTTGTTCGGCGCTGGCAAAATGTTTTTGCCCCAGGTTGTGAAGTCTGCCCGCGTGATGAAAAAGGCAGTGGGCTACTTGATGCCTTACATGGAAGAAGAAAAGAAAAACGCAGGTGTTGAAAAACAATCCGGTCGCG
The DNA here is from genome assembly GCA_044359485.1 of Pirellulaceae bacterium. Classification (GTDB taxonomy): domain Bacteria; phylum Planctomycetota; class Planctomycetia; order Pirellulales; family Pirellulaceae; genus JAFLCP01. Next base: position 16,116 of record JBIKMB010000003.1, read on the forward strand.
GCAAAGTTCTCATGGCAACCGTCAAAGGGGATGTGCACGACATCGGCAAAAATATTGTGGGAGTTGTCTTAGCTTGCAATAACTACGAGGTGATCGACCTGGGAGTGATGGTTTCTTACGAGAAGATTCTCGAAACGGCCAAGCGCGAAGCGGTGGATGTTATCGGCTTGTCCGGTCTGATCACACCGAGCCTTGATGAAATGGTTCAAGTGGCTCGTGAAATGGAACGCAGCGAGATGGCCATTCCTCTCATGATCGGGGGAGCAACGACGTCGGCAAAGCACACCGCCGTCAAGATTGCTCCTCATTACAAGCACCCTGTGGTCCATGTTCTCGATGCGTCCCGAAGTGTTGGTGTGGTCGAGAAACTTTGCAACCCAGAACAAAAAGCTAATTTCGCAAACGAAAATCGCATTTTGCAAAAGGAACTTGTCGAAAGCTACGAGGCTCGACAAGTGAAGCTGGTTCCCTATGCTGAGGCAAAACAGAAAAAATTTCAAACCGAGTGGGGCAAGATCGATATCGCTCAACCCGCATTTCTCGGTGTGCGAGTTTTAGACGAGATCAAGATCGACGAATTGGTACCGTATATCGATTGGTCTCCGTTCTTTATGGCTTGGGAGTTAAAAGGCAAGTATCCGAAAATCTTTGAAGATCCTGTCGTTGGAGTGGAAGCCAAGGAATTATTTGATAACGCCCGTAAGATGCTGGAGCAGGTGTCTAAAGATGGTTCGCTCCGCGTTAAGGGAGTGTATGGTTTCTGGCCTGCTGCCAGCGATGGGGATGAGGTCATCGTCTATGCGGATCGCGAGCGAAAGAAAGTTCTGCAGCGTTTGCAATTTTTGCGACAACAATGGGAACGCAAAGGGCAAAATGATTTCCGCAGCCTTGCGGACTATATCGCACCGTTTGATTCGGGTCGCGAAGACTTCATAGGAGCTTTCATCGTGACTGCCGGAATTGGGGCCGATGAGTTGGCTGCCCAGTTCGAAAAACAGCATGACGACTACAATTCGATTTTGGTCAAGAGTGTCGCAGATCGATTGGCAGAAGCCTTCGCCGAGATGTTGCATGCCCGAGCCCGTCAGGATTGGGGCTATGGCCGTAGTGAAGCGTTGAGCAATGAAGATTTGATCGACGAAAAGTATCGAGGCATTCGCCCCGCACCAGGCTACCCGGCCTGCCCAGATCATACCGAGAAAGCAAAACTATTCGAGTTGCTCAGCGGGACCGAGAACACGGGTGTCTCTTTGACCGAATCGTTTGCCATGTGGCCGGCGGCGAGTGTCAGCGGATGGTATTTCTCCCATCCCCAAGCTCGCTATTTTGCAGTCGATCGCCTGACGCACGACCAAGTAGAAGATTATGCCAGACGCAAAGGTATGTCATTGTCCACGATGGAACGCTGGCTAGCACCCAACCTTGGCTATGATCCCTAATAAGAAAAGCTGCATCGTTTTTTCGGTGGAGAAAAAGATGGGGCCCCGGCCGAGAACCATGAAGAGAATGCCCGTCAGGCACTCCATTGAAATTCGGGTTGCAGAGTTGGTTCGCCTCCAAAAAGAATTTCGTTCCTACTTGTACAGCTTTGGTGTAGCTAGTCAAATGCTACCTGTTGCAGAGGGTTTCTCACTTGTGGGGGATTTGGTGATTTGGGGCGGCGGGGCAACTTGGAAATCAGCGGCGGTGAATTCGCCATCAACCCTTGTTTGATCGCTTCACTCCCGTTAGTTTATCGGAACAAAGCCCGCAAAGGCGTCAAGGACCAATAGACACTGCTCAGCCGAGCGGTGTGTTGGCGATGTTGGCGATGTTGGCAACTTGGAGATGGAGTCGGACTGTGTTTGCCAGCATGTTCCAACGGAGATATTTCCAAAGCGAAGCAGATCGAGTTGAAAGATCAGGATAAGATCAGGATAAGATCAGGATAAGATCAAGATATTGCACTGAAACCTATAGTCCCAATCCGGAGCATAAACCCTTCAGGCCTTGTTGCGTTGAAGGATCTAGAACGACGATGAGAACAACGAACGACTATTCGAAAGTAATCGCCCTCTTGTTTTTAGTTTGTGCGGTTGCCTTGCGATTCGTACCGCATCCTGTCAACTTTGCACCCATTGGGGCTCTTGGCTTGTTTGCGGGTTGCTATTTGAGAGGCTGGGCGTTGTGGTTAGTGCCGGTAGGCGCGATGGTGATCAGCGATTGGATTGGCCAAATCTTTCAGGTGCCCGGCTTTGGTTTTTACAATCACGTCAGTTTGGCCTTTGTCTACGGTGGGTTTGCCTTGGCAGGATTGATCGGGGTGACATTGAGAGATCGGGTGAGACCCGTCTTTGTTTTGTCGGCAGCTTTCGCAAACGCGACCGTCTTTTTTATCGTTAGCAACTTTGGAGTTTGGTTATCCGAGCTCAATGGTTATCAGAAGAGTTTGGCTGGACTGTTGGAATGCTATTACATGGCGATTCCCTTTTTCGGTAACTCGGTAGCCGCAGACATTTTCTATTCCAGTCTATTCTTTGGACTGTACCAGGCCATTATGGCCTATCTGCCGAGTCGAGGGTTGGAGTCTGAGGAAGCGTAGAGGCTTATCCAACTTTGGTTAATCGTTACATTTTGCCTGCCCACTTTGGTAGACCTTGCCGGTACTTCCACGTGTGAGGTTCGTTGCAATCATTTCGTGCAAGCTTGTTGTAGCGAGTATTCGACTTTGATCGTTTCTTCCGCCGATAGCTAATCTGACGATAGCGGCTGTTATATTCGTGGTAACGGTTGCTACCGCCAAGTTGGTGGGATGCGGAGGGGCGCTGATGAGATATCTAAAGCATGGACGCAAATACTTTGTCGCACTGTGTATGGGCTTGGCAGCTTTGCCGGGTTGCACAACACAGAAATTCCAATTTGCGACGAAGCCTTCCGCATCGTACTACCAAAATTTTGCCACGAAAACGGAATATCCTGATGTCAGCAGTCATTTAGACCCGACGGTGACAGGGGTTCAGGTTCCTCACGCGTTTCAAAATCCCGCCGAGTTGCCAACATGGGACTTAGCGCTTCCCGAAGCGGTTCAGTTGGCGATGACCAACAGTTCGATATTGCGGCAAGCTGGCGGGAGTGTGGTGCAGGCGCCGAACGCGACCAACACGACGTTCAATCCGGCCATTGTGGAAACGAATCCTCAGGCGGGTGTTGAAGCGGCTTTGTCGGCCTTTGATGCTCAGATGTCGACTCAGCTATTCTGGCAGAAAAATAACCGACCGAACAATAACATCTTCTTCTTCGTGCCGACGGTATTTGCTGAAACCGCCAGCACATTTGCTTTAGAGTTGAGCAAGCGGTCCGCCACCGGTGCCCGCTTTGCGTTAAGACATAACGTGTTGTACTCCAATCCCAATACGCCTGGTCGACTCTTTCAAAGCGACTTCAACGGTTGGTTTGAAATGGAATGGCGACAACCATTGATGCAGGGTTCGGGAATCGTTTACAACCAAATCGCTGGTCCTAATGCGGGTGTTGGTCAATATGGTGGCGTGCTGATCGCGCGAATCAACACCGATATTGCACTGCATGATTTTGAGAACAGCGTGATTCAATTGGTCAATGATGTCGAAGGTGCTTACTGGGATCTTTACTTCGCTTTTCGAAATCTGGAAGCGCAGGTTGTGGCCCGCGAGAGCTTGCTTAAAACTTGGCAATCGATTTCGGCCAAAGCGGAAGTGGGGTTGCGCGGCGGTGAGAAAGACGCCGAAGCCCAAGCTCGAGCCCAGTTCTACTTGTTCGAAGCAACGATGCAAAATGCTTTGGCCGGACAAAACGGTATTTACACCGCAGAACAGAGATTGCGTTATTTGCTCGGTATGCCCGCGGGGGATGGACGGTTGATTAAGCCGACCAGTCGACCTGTCCAGGCACAAATTGTGTACGACTGGAATGGTGCCATGGGCGATGCGTTGACCCAGCGAGTCGAAGTTCGTCGACAGAAATGGACCATTAAGCGTCGCGAATTAGAATTGATCGCCGCTCGGCAGAATCGTCGTCCTCGCTTAGATGCTTTGACTCAGTATCGATGGAGAGGTTTGGGTGACCATTTGATCGGTTCGGACAATCCGAATTTCGAGTTTGAAAGTGTTTACCAAAACATCACCGGTGGGCAGTACCAGGAATGGCAAGCTGGACTTGAGTTGGCTTATCCTGTCGGATTCAGGCAAGCGAGTGTGGCTGTGCGAAACGCGCAGTGGAATTTGGTTCGCGAGCAAGCCTTGTTGCAAGAGCAAGAGCTCAGGATTTCGCACGATTTGAGTACCGCCGCTCGAGAAATAACTCGCAGCTATGAGATTGCCAAGACGAATATCAATCGGGTTTACGCCAACGAAGAGAAAGTTCAAGTACTGCTGGATCGCTTCAACTTTGGGCAAATCAACATCAATATTTTGCTACAAGCTCAACAGGATTTGGTGGCGAGCCAGACGGACTTCTATCGCTCATTGATCGAATACAACTTGGCAATTCGCAACTTCCATCGCGAGAAGGGATCTTTGCTTGCCTATAATCAGGTGAGCTTGTCGGAATCGGGTTGGCCAGGCGATGCCTATAGCGATGCCTACGAGCGAGGCCAGTGGTTCCAGCCAAGAAAGCGAGCGGATAAGACCAGCCAGGTACAGCCTATCAGCAGTGGACCCTTTGATCCATCTGCAACGGGTGCCACGCCTGTTGAATTGCCAGTTTCCGGAGATGCCCCTAACGCTCCTGCACCTGAACAAAACACCCCCGCAAGCTGATCGATCTTGCTGTGAAAACAGTTCGATCGCAGCTGCGACCACCAACACTCCTATTCCAATTCGCCTACAATACGTGTGACAGGAATCTTTCTGCGAACGTTTGTAAGGAGAATGCGATGAGGGGGTGTTGGTGGTTATTTTTTTGGACAAGCCTTGCCTCGGTCTATCCCCTGAGAGCTCAAACAACCGGGTCCGAAAGTAACGCAAAACCGGTTCAGCTTTCCTCATCCTTCAAGGTTCCAGAGGGATTTGAGGTTCAGCAGTTTTCGACCGATGCCCAAGCGACGAATATCTTTAACATGACCGTCGATTCGTCGGGGAGAGTTATCGTAGCTGGCCCGGGCTATCTCAAAGCTCTGGTGGACGAAAACGCGGATGGTGCTGCCGATCGCAGTCAGCTCCTGGCGAATTATCCCAAAGATGGCGCTCAAGGTTTAGCGGTCGATGGAGAAAATCTGTTGGTTGTTGGCGATGGAGCGTTATGGATTTGGGAAGGGCTTCTCTCTCCTCGCGGGAGTTCCAAGCCGGCCAAGTCGGTGATGCGTATTCCCACTGGATCAGAACATGGTTCGCACAGTCTTCAGTTTGGTCCGGATCATCATTGGTATTTGATCGCCGGTAATTATGCGAGTGGTATTCAGGGCGTTAGCGAGAAGTCCATTAGGCGGCCCGCACGGGCTGGAACCGTTTGGCGAATGGAACCGAGCTTGACCAAGAAACAGCTTTGGTCCGAAGGCATACGAAATGCCTACGATTTTACCTTCTCTGCGTTCGGCGATATTGTTACCTACGATAGCGATGATGAAAGAGAAAGCGGCTTACCGTTCTACCGTCCTTGTCGAGTCTTGCAGTTGAATTTAGACAGCGATTCCGGCTGGGTGAGCAAGGGATGGAAAGATAATGCTGGTTACCTCACGATGTCTGACGTCTTAGCGGAAACGGGACGCGCATCGCCCACGGGCGTAACTTGTTGTCTACATCCCGCATGGCCGCGTGCCTACTACGGCGCAATCATACTGGCGGATTGGACGTTCGGAAGAATCTGGTGTGTGAAACGCCTGGAGGATGGTCGCTGGGAGAAAGAGTTGCTGATGGAATCCTCCGGTTCGCTTGGCTTTGCGCCTACGGATATCGCCTTTGCGCCGGACGGCAGGCTTCTGGTTTGCTCGGGAGGTCGAGGCACTCAGGGGGCTATATTTGCGTTGAAATGGAGCGGTGAGGTGTCACCGAGTCCTGAGGAGCCTGTCGAAAAACTGCTGGCTGCGCCTCAGCCTTATGATGGTTGGTCCCAAAGCCGCTGGCATGCAGAGCTCCGTCGCTTGGGAGGCGCTGCAGTCGTGAAGTGGTTGACAGCGAGGATGGAGAAGGAAGTGGAGGATTCGTTCGCCAGTCGAGTGCAATTGCAACGCGCGATGGAGTGTCTATTGCTGGATGATACACCGACACCGGCTCCCTTGATCCAAAAAATGCTTCGGAGCGGTAAACCAGAATTCGTAAGGGCTGCCTGGTGGTTTTTGGGCCATCGCAACAAACCGATGGAACGAGGGGAAGCGGCGATTTGGAATGGAGCGTTGCGCCAGGGCTTGCTAGAACAGTCCAAACCATTCGATGCAGAAGTCTTGCGTGTCATGTTGGAAGCGATCGCACTGCGTTCAGCCGAACTTAGGAAATACGAGTTCGCTCAACCACTGACGATCACGATGAGCGAGACTTCAAAGTTATCTCCAGCACACTGGCAATTGATTTTATCCATTCTTTATCGATTTGAAGGGGCTCCATTGCCGTTAGTGAAGTGGGAATCTTGGAGCGGCGGCAATCAGTTCATGCGCGAAGTGGCCTCGGCCATTTATGCTCAACCGCGGAAACGAGCTAGCCTGGAAGCATTGGACTTGTTGGACCAACAGCTCACGGAGTGGGAAAAGGAAAAGTTGGCGATCGATAGTTTGCCTCATGGACTATTTCTAATGTCCATTCAGAAACTCTTGGGTGATTGGCGGTATACGATTCCACTTCAAAAGGATCCGCCGGATTCAACCATTCTGGATGGATATCGAGCTTTGTTTGTTGCCGAAGTTCCTCAAAAAATTCGAGATTCTCTGGCCTTAAAGATGTTGCGTTGGGATGCTGGCCAAACCTTTCAGTCCAACTCGGCAACTCGCCAAGACCTATGGCGAACCATCGCCATGTTGCAACCATCGGCGCCAGAAGTTTTAACCGAATGTTTGCGGCAAGTTGCAACATGTCGCCAGCCGAGCGATAAGTTGCACTATCTTTTAGTAGCATCGCAATGCGCCGCCGCGAGATCGAGTGCGCAAACGGCCGAGACAGCCAATGCGATGCAAACGCTGGTTCGAGAAGTGGTGGCGCAAAATATCTCCACCGATCGCAATTGGCCGTCAAGGATGAAGGAAATAGTGAACCTGTTGAAACGACGGGATCCCAATCTCATACCGACACTGCTGAACCAAGAGGAATTTGGTTTACCGGTCGATTGGGTATGGGGACAAGCGATGAGCGAGGTGGCGGCTCAAACCCGTGAAAAGATGTTGCAAAAAATGGAACTGTGGGAGGACAAAGATTTATCCTTGGAGGTTTTACAGTACATGCAGCCAGCCGCGAAGGATCCGAGACTTTTGAATCGATTGAGAAAGGTTGAAGGAAGAGCCGATCTGGAGCATTGGATCATTGAACAATTGGCGGGGAGCCCTGCTGCCCAGGATTATGCACGATTCATCAAGGGGTTGGCTTCACGCGATAATGACCTTGCGCTTCGGGCGTGGCGTGGCTTGAAACGCTTACGAATCGAATCTGCGAAAGAAGAGCTGGTGCCACTGCTGGATTTCAGGCTGAGATTGCCATTGCCGAGCGTTTCACGAAACGAGACATTGGAAGTCGATCAGCGTATTCGCAGCGTGTTTCAGGTCTTGAAGGTTTCGATTCCGGGAGGTTCCGTCGATCGCTGGCCGCTAGAAAAATTGATACAAACCGCTTTGGGTGAGAGTGAAGCCAAAAAATGGAAGGAGTCCAAGAAGGCGATTCAGTGGGAACCTCGACTTGCGGCAGCGGAGAAGCTTGGTGGCGATATCAAACGAGGCGAGGAATTGTACAGACAACTTCGCTGCGCGGCATGTCATCAAGGTGACACCGCGCTGGGGCCGGCGCTCAGCGGTGTATCGAAGCGATTTTCGCGAGATGATCTGTTTCGTGCGATCTATGATCCGAGTCGTGATATTCCTGACCGATATCGATCGTTGACCATTTTGACGCACGACGGAGAAGTGCTAACAGGTATCCCCGTATACGATTCTGTGGATGGGGTGATCTTGGCGACGGTGTCTGGTGAAAGTGTGCGTGTCAAGAAAGAAGATATCGAGCAACGTCGACCAGCCGAGCAATCCTTGATGCCCGTGGGCTTGATCGACGCGTTGACCCCACAGCAGCTTGCCGATTTACAAGAGTTTATTGGTCGCTTGTAAACAGGCTCGCTTCTGCTTGCGATTCGCTTACGCTGGAGGAAGTTTTTGCATGCGTCTCCAGGCACTGATTTGGCCGCAATGCGACATCACGTGTCCGCCGAGGTAAAATCCGATCAGGGAGCCGAGTGTTGGAAGAAATTGTTTTGTGGGGGAATCGACGGGATTCTCGGTCAGCAGCAAGGTGTCGTCAACTTGTCTGACGCTATCCAGTGCAATTGCATAAGACTTTTCGAAGAAAGCCAATAACTCCTCTTTGCTGGGATAGATTGAGCAATTGCGATCATCGACACATTGAGCATCTTTCGAAAAAAGTTGGTGATAGGTCTTCGGGGGCGCGATGGGCACAGAGGGAACCTGGAGGAGTTCCAATACTCGAGCCGGATAAAGATTGAGGTGTCCAATCACAAAGGCTGGGTGGTTCGAATCGATGCGTTCTCCGCCTGGCACTGCCAAGCAACCGAAGAGATCGGTAGGGATATCTTTGCACAGTCGCAGAGCATAGCGCGGACCTAGTACGGCGGCATCGGCTAGAATCTTGGCATATTGACCCATGAAAAATACTCTCCTGCTAGTAGATAAAAAGTGTTGGGGCTAACCGCGACGGCGAACCTGAATTTCAAGTGCAGCCTGTCCGCCGGGTAACAATTGAATAAATTGCCGTTCGCTCAGCAAACGAATGGGTTTGTCGCGTTGAGTGGTGTTTGTTGGCGTGTGAAGGGCGTTTAATGCGGTTGGGGGGAGAGGCGAAGTTTCATCGGGCTGTCCCATGACCACGTAATCGGTATTGGGACCAATATCATTTTCGCAGGTGGCGCCCAAGGAACTTGCTAAGGCTACCGCGTCGTCACGGCTAAGTCCCATAAGCTTGCCGGTGAAATAAATTCTACGTCCTGCTAAAGGCTTATCATCGCCCGCAACAGATCGAATACAGTCAACATTGACCTGAACATTGATTTTCGCTTTGCGACTAGGAACACCTTGGCGACCGTAAGATACTTCGGGGGTGTGGGTGGTGGTTGATTGGGAGGCTGGCCAAGCGGATCGTGACCGTTTCAGAGTTTTGGGGCTTGATATTTGACCCAATGAAACCACACCGCGTGTGATGAATAATTTTTTTTCGAGATCCTCCAAGGACTCCGCCTGCAAATGTTCGGCTGCTCTTAAGGCGACCTCACCACAGGTCCGCGAGTCTTCCAGAGCATCATGGTGCTGGAAATGAATGTTAAATCTTTCTGCTAGTGCCGCCAAACCATAACTGACATGACCGGGCCAGCAACGTTGTGCGATCAAGCGAGTGCAAGAAAAGTCGATGCGAGGAATGGCGATATCGAAAGTGGCCAATGTACTGGTGAGTACGCCGAGATCAAAACGAGCGTTATGGGCCAAAAGTGTTCGGCCATCAAGCCAGGGTTTGCATTGCCTCCAGACTTGTGCAAAGTTGGGCTGGTCTGCAACATGCTCGGGGCGAATCCCGTGGACGGCAATGTTATGGGGCGAGAAATAGAGCCGAGGGGGTTTAATCAACCAAGCTTGTTCATGGACTATTTTTCCTTGCTCGATAACGACCACCGCAAATTGGCAAGCGCTATCGGCTCGATTGTTGGCTGTTTCAAAATCGATCGCGACAAAATCGAGCATGGTGAGCCGACCACATAATGGAAATTAAAGATGGAATGAGCAACTCGTGGGCTTAGCGGAGTGGATTTTTTCCGAGCAATCGTCGAATCAGGCCGATCTGACCAGCATGCAATGATTCGTGGATTGGGCAAAACATTAATGCGCCAATTTTTCGCGGATAGACGGCATAGGGCATGTCGGTGGGTTCACTGAAAACTTCAACCGGCAAGCTGCGCACCGTGGATAGAGCCGTTTCATGGACTCGCCCCAAAATGGAGAGCAATTGGTCCGGCGGCAAAGGGTTGGGTAGATCTTCTGGTTTCCCCGACGTTCCTCGCCCATATTGTTTTCGAAACCAACCCGGTATCAAGTCGATATCGCCCGACTCGCGCCCTCGCTGCCGATACAACATGAGTCCATATTGGGAAAAAGCCAGATGTCCTACTTGCCAGCCAATGGTGGAAGGAACACCGGCCGGGGCGGCATACCACAATTCGGGCTCGATATCAGCCACCAGCGATAGAGAGTATTGTCGACAGAATTCCATTTGTCCGAGGGTTGACTCTCGAATAAGTTGCAGCTCGGTGGTCGAGAGTTCGCGGTGGTCGGTAGGAAAGTTCACGATTGTATTTTCACTTTCTAGCTAGGTGTCCGGTTGCGAGAAACAGGATTGGACGATAAACCATGATTTTATGGAAACAATATCAGGAAATATTTACGACTACCCGGTCTACTATGACTTGGTTTTTGGCGCGGACTGGGCAGCCGAATTCCATTTTTTGATGGACTGTTTTGAAAGGCATGTCACCGGTCCGACTCGCAGGCTGTTTGAACCGGCATGCGGGACAGGTCGCTTATTGTACCGATTTGCTAAGGAAGGGTATGCCCTCGGTGGAATCGATTTAAATCCAAAAGCGATCGACTATTGTAACCAGCGGCTGAGCAAGCATGGATACGAGGGAGAGATTTGGGTCGGCGACATGTGCGATTTTCGCGTCACTCGACCGTACGATGCGGCCTTTAACACGATCAATAGCTTTCGCCATTTACTAACCGAGAAACAGGCGGTTGCCCATTTGCAGTGTATGGCTGACGCGATTCGCCCCGGCGGAATCTACGCGCTGGGGTTGCATTTAACGCCCACACAAGGTGAACCGACCGACACCGAATCCTGGAACGCCCGCCGAGGCAATTTATCGGTCAATACGCATATGTGGCCGCTGAGCCGCGATTTGAAAAAGCGAATCGAACGATTCGGGATGCGGTATGATGTTTACAATCTCACATCGCAGTGCCGTATCGAAGGGGAATTGGTATTGAGATCTTACACGGCCAAGCAGTTCGCTCAACTGTTGAAAAAAGTACCGCAGTGGTCCATCGATGGCATTTACGATTTCCGCTATGACATCGATGAACCTGTCGAACTGGATCCGACGGTCGAAGATGTGGTGTTTATTTTGAAACGCCATAAATAAATAGTGGGGCTTGCTCAACTCTATCCGGTCCTCGCCATCGATCGACAGGTTTCAGCACGTCATCAAGTATGACAAAGCGATAAGAGGCTAATTCCAAAGCGTTATCGATGCGGACTTGTATCGATCTGTTGCAGTATCGATCGGTTGCAGTATCGATCGGTTGCAGTATCGATCGGTTGCAGTATCGATCGGTTGCAGTATCGATCGGTTGCAGTATAGATCGGTTGCAGTATCGATGTGATGCGGACAGTCTCTGGCGTCTCGGACGCTCAGCACTGTGGCCATATCACTGTGGCGATGTAAATTGGGGCGATGTAAATTGGGGCGAGTCTTTCTTTGCGATTCTCGATAGTGTTGAATGCTCTCTTGGGAATCTTGTGTTTAGGTTTATCGGGCGGGAATTTTAACCGTATAGGTTAATGCGCCGATCGCTTCGCCCTGCTTAACGTCTTTGTAGGATTCGTGGCACATAACGCATTTGTCCATCACGACTGGGACGGCTGTGGCAAATCGCAGATAGCGTCCATCTTGACGTTTCTCCACGTCTTCAAAGCTCTGGTTTCCCTGTTTTATCGAATCGATCGCTTTTTTCTCAAAAGAATCGTTGGCTAAGTTTTCGTCGTTGTAAGGGGAGCCGGTGGCGTCGAGCAGGCGCACTTCGTGATGTCCTTTTTGTTTCATTGCGGCAAAGAGAGCTTTGCACGCGGTGGCTGCGGAAAGGTCGGTGGGTTGATGGACATAATGCTTGGTGATCAGCACAACGGCGTTTTTGTAGAGGTCATCCAGCATCAGAACTTGTTGGCGTGTGTATTGAAGTTCGCGGTCGATTTCGGTCGTTTGCAGATTCGCATGCGGATCGGTTGTTTGTTCTTGGCCTACCCAAGAGCTCAGACCGATGAGCGGTGCGACGGCCAGGGCGAGGAGGGTTGGGAGAGAGAGTGAGTGGGTCATGGGGCAGCTCCAGGGCAGTATAACAGGATAATAAGAGCATTATATCCTGTTTTGGGTGTTTTGTCGACGATTTGGTGGCAGCGGGCCGATTTGGGGTTACTTTTGGGTTGCGTATGGTGATGGCAAGGGCTGTGTGGGACGTGAGCCAGGTTTGGGCCAAGCGAAGATCACCAGAGCGGAGGCGAATGCGGAAACGGATCCGACAATTGCGGAGAGCCAGATTTGGCCTTGGACATATTCGGCGCTTTTTTGGTTCCAGTAGAAGGTTGGGCGTCTGCGGGAATCTTCGTCGAGGGTCACGTCATTGGATTCGATCCAATCGATCATCATTTGGCGGACATCTTTGCGGTCGACTTGGGCGTTGAGTCCTTCGATCATTTCTTCGGCGGATCCCCGAGTGTCTATCGTGGTGAGACCCCAACCGTAATATAAGGCACGGCTGACGAAGGCGAGGCTGAGTGCCAGGCACAAGGCGAGCGCCAAGCCGCGAAGACCGCGCCATGTTTGGCGGCTATGTTCGCGGCGGTCTTGGGGGGCTTGGCCCACCTCTTGAACTACTTCTAGCTGATTGACCTCCCTAAGCGTAGGGGCATGAATGATTGTTTGGCAGTTTGGGCAATTTATGGCATCCCCAGCTTGGCTGACAGTGATTGGGATTCGCGTTTCGCAATTCGTACAGGGAAGCAGAAATTGTTTCGCCATGATGGGATTTACGCCTGGGGGGAACGGATGAAAAGGGATGAAGTTAGACCGGATTTGACTGGACCGGCGGGTTGTTCAAGTTAAAATTGTAATAAGAAATCGTCGGACAGCCGCGAGGTTGATTCCGTGAAGATTGCTAGCGTTCGGATGAATCGAGTTGGTGGTAAACGCACCACTTTTCCTCCGATAGTACCATTGTATGCTGCAAAGGCGTGAAAGCTAAGATATATCCGAAGCATATCTATGTAGAAGCACATCGATATATCTGTGACTAATGAAAGACAGGTCTAACCAAAAGACACTTCTTATCAACAGACACGATAAGCAAGTTTGGGGCCGGTGCATGACATTCGATGGGGCGAGCAGTCTGCGGAATCAGTGAACGGGCGGAGAACTGACGAGGACTCGGCATCTATGGAGGGCAGCCGAAAACTTGGGGATGGAAAAAGACGTCACGGGTTTTCTTGGGGTATGGAAAGTAAAGGTTGCTCGGGTTAGCCACATCATAAAGAACCGGACAGTATTCCGGTGGGTAGATTACCCTTCATAAAAATCGCGGCTGCTGACCTCCCTTTCGTCCATCAACTAAGAGCCAGGCGCACAGACGGGACCTACCTTACAATAGATGCAGCCACAGAACCGACTCGTACAGTTGGAGCAATGTTATTTTTTATTGCATATTGCGCATGGCACTGCATCAGTAAGTCATTTTTCGTTGTGGCACGGGATGAATTTCTCTCTCTAGGTTGCGGAATGTGATTCCCACTTGAGCAATCGGTGTTGGGCTGGATCTATTGTAGATTGAGTCAGCGTCGGATGGCCAAATGGCACTGGAGGATCGAATCTCGACTTCCGCAGACGTATCCAGTATGGAGCAGTGCTTCTGGGGTGTGTCGTTGGTCCAAGGGTATCAGGCCGATTGGCTCAAAGTAGCCAAACGAACAAGCGGCTTGATGACCAATAGGGCGACAACGAGGCTTTGAGAAGCGAGTGAAATGCAGGGACGGTCGAAATTTTGGGAATAAAGGAAGCCGCGACCATCTACGGTTTGATCCGCAACTTTTACCTCTAACGCATAACTATGCGTTGGATGGGTACGGGATCGGGTTTGAGTGTCGTCGCCGTTTTGTTTATTCCTCCAGCCCATTTAAACGTAAAGATTTACTATTTATTCACGGAGGTCCGACGGTCGGTTCACAGGTGGTAGAATACAGAGCAACCCTAAAGAGAAGCCGAATTCTTGGCCGGTTGCTTGTTACTCTTTCCTCGTGACCACTATTGGTCTCTCGGCGTATTAGGAGCATTGGCCTTGTTCGACGAACTGTTGGACGATTTCGAAGACGATGTCGCAAGTAGCGCCGTGGAAATCGAGGGTTTGAAACTCTCGTTAGATGATGCGGAAGAAGTAGCCGATGACCTCTCTGTTGAAGAGGTGGCTGCTGAGGGCGAAGTACAACTGGACAGCGAAGAAGATTTGCTGGCAGGTGTCGACGAAGCGGAGTCATGGTCGGATGACCCGGTGAGAATGTATTTGACCCAAATGGGTGAGATACCGTTGCTTACCCGGCAAGAAGAAATCCGGCTTGCCAAAACCATCGAAGTGACGCGAAGACGTTTTCGCACCAAGATGTTGGAATGCGATTACGTTATGCAGCATGCCTTCAAAATTTTGAAGCGTGTTCACAACAATGAGCTTCCCTTTGATCGCACGGTACAAGTCTCAGTAACGGACCGACTGGAGAAAGATCAGATTTTGGGACGTATGCCCCACAATCTGAAATCTCTTGAGGTCCTGCTGAAGCGTTCTCGACGCGATTACAAAACCGCGTTGAGTCGTTCCACACAGATGAAGAAACGACAAGAGGCTTGGAAAGCTCTATCGCGCCGCCGTCGTAAATCGGTTCGCCTGGTTGAAGAACTCGGCCTGCGAACCCAGCGGATCGAATTGCTCATCGAACCATTGCTGAAGTTAAGTCGGCGGTTGGATGAACTGCAATTAGATTTGAAGCGATTGCAGCATGATAAAGCCCCTCCTTCGGTACGCGCGGAAATGCTGCGTGAGTATCGCCAGATTTTGATTCACACCCAGGAAACTCCTAGGAGTTTGCGCAATCGCGTCAACTTGGTACGTCAAGTTTACATTGAGTATCAACGCGCGAAGAAACAACTTTCCGAGGGCAACCTGCGTTTGGTGGTTTCGATTGCCAAAAAGTATCGCAATCGCGGCTTGAGCTTTCTGGATTTGATTCAGGAAGGGAATGCCGGATTGATGCGAGCTGTGGATAAGTTCGAATATCGCCGTGGTTTCAAGTTCTGCACGTATGCCACTTGGTGGATTCGTCAAGCGATTACTCGTGCGGTGGCTGATCAAAGTCGCACCATTCGCATTCCGGTGCACATGGTTGAAACCATGTCGCGTGTGCGGAATGTTTCGCGTCAGTTGTTGCAGGAACTTGGGCGTGAGCCCACGTTGGAGGAAACGGCTCGCCGCGCTGAAACAACCGTCGAAGAAGCTCGACGTGTTTTGGCCATGAATCGTTATCCGATCAGCCTGGATCGCCCAGTCGGTAACAGTGAAGATAGCCAATTCGGTGACTTATTGCCCGATGGGACGGCCGAAAGTCCGGCGATCGGTGCAGCTCAAGAGATGTTGCGAGATCGGATTAGCCGAGTCCTAAAGACGCTCAGTTACCGTGAACGCGAGATTATCAAACTGCGATATGGTTTGGGGGATGGTTACAGCTATACGCTGGAAGAAGTGGGGCACATCTTCAAGGTGACTCGCGAGCGTATTCGCCAGATCGAAGCCAAAGCCGTGCGCAAGTTACAGCAGCCTAGCCGTTCGCAAGAATTGGTCGGCTTCTTGGACTAGTTGATTTGTTCCTTTTGACAGACCGTCTAGCGGTCACCATGTTTCATGTGAGATCGTGGCAGTTTAGTCGCTTCGGATTTTCAAATTAGGGGAGCAAGTGGAAAGACTTGTTCCCCTTTTTTCGTTAACGAACCAATTCATCCTCTCTCCGCCTGCCGAATACTACAATGCCAGAGGCTATCCTCTAATCTCGTGGTAGAAGATTCCATTTAAACAGGGCGAAGCGTCATGACGACTCCAGCACAATGGCTTCAACAAGGCTGGGCTCACCATCAGAAAAAACAATTAGATCAAGCGGAGGAGTTGTATCGCAAAGCTCTGGAAGTTGAGCCTCAGAATGCCAATGCGCATTGTTACCTCGGGATCTTGCATTTCGATCGCAAGAATTTTCAGGAGTCGATTGCCGCCTACCAACAAGCTTTGCAAATTCAGCCTACGTTTCCGATTGCATGGAATAATCTGGGGAATTCGCTGCGACACGTGGGGCAGCCTGAGGCGGCAGAGATCGCCTTTCTACAGGCAATCGCTCAGAAACCAGATTATGTAAACGCCCACAAAAACCGGGGTACGTTGCATGTGTGGGAGGGAAAAGTTGAGCTGGCGAAGGAATGTTTTCGCAATGCGTTGAATTTAGGCCCAGCCGATCCAGAGCTTCTGAGGAACATGGGTATCATCGAATTATTGCAGGGCAACTATCGCGAAGGTTGGCCGCTCTATCGTCACCGTTGGAATGTCGGCGATTTGAATCGCCCCAACATTGCGGCTCCCGTCTGGCAAGGAGAAGATCCGCAAGGCAAAACGTTCTTGTTGTATCCTGAGCAAGGATTAGGGGATACCATCCAGTTTGTGCGTACTGCGCGGTGGCTAAAAAATCGTGGTGCACGCACGATTGTTCAATGCCAACCCGCGCTCGTCGGATTGCTGAAGAGCTGTGCGGGTATCGACCAATTGATCACCACCAGCGAAATGACGACTCTTCCGATCGATTATCAGGCCTCCTTGATCGATGTGGCGGATCGACTTACTTTTCTCACCGGCGAGGTTCCCACCGAATCACCTTACCTGAAGGTACCCCAAGAATTAATAGACTACTGGGGCAATAATTTTGCCAGTTACAAGGATCAGCCGCGCGTCGCCTTGGTATGGAGTGGCAATCCCAATCATTCCGCAGATCATTATCGAAGCACGACTATCGAGGCGCTGGCTCCCTTGGGGCAGCTTTCGGGGATTCATTGGATAAGTCTGCAATTAGGCGTTTCGCCGACCGAGGCATCTCGCTGGCGAGGACGCAATCCGCTGATGGTCTTGGAGGGCAATATCGATAAACGCCATGGTGCGTTCATGGATACAGCGGCGATCCTCCATCATGTCGACTTACTGATCTCCGTTGATACTTCGGTTGCTCATGTCGCTGGTTCATTGGGGGTACCGACGTGGCTAGCCCTCAATCATGTTCCCGATTGGCGTTGGCAGCGCGATCAACCCAATACGGTTTGGTATCCACAGCATCGTCTCTTTCGCCAAGAACGACCGCGGGATTGGCAATCTGTCTTTACCGCGATGCGCGATACGCTGGCGTTGCAATTAAAACTACTGTCGGTCGATAAGGCTTCACTGAAGTAAAGTTTGCACTTATTTGGACTGCATCCGGATAACACCGTTCCAGTCCGCTGGGGCAACCCGCGAGTGACTGGCGATGTATACGGTAAGAAAATCTTTCACTTCATCATCGGCGGGAACCTGATGCAATAGTTTGAACGCTTCATGCCATTTGCCTGCCTGAAACGCCACAACAGCTTGTTCAAAGACTTCTAGATCGCGATTGCTCAGCGGACTATCAACGCCTTCCGGCGGCAATAGTTCATAGATCCAAACAGGCTGCGTCAAACCAACAGGCAGTACGTGCGCAAGGCGTCGAGTGCGGAGCTGCTTGTCGCCGAGCCGTTGTTGGGCAAGTTTCGCGGTGGTCTCGTCGATCACGATAGGGGCATGAACATATTTGGTGAGGCCTTCGAGTCTGGAGGCTAAATTGACCACTGGGCCAAATACGGTCACCTTCACCTGGTCGGTGGTGCCGATACGACCCGCGACCGCTTTGCCCGATGCAATTCCAATACCAACACGAAAGTCTTGCAAGGGATGATCTAGCTGTCGACTGGCAGTTTCAAATTCGGCTCGAATCGCAAGAGCTGCCAGACAAGCGTTGCTGACGGAAGTATGGGGATCACCGATGGGCCAGCCCCAAAAACCCATGGCTGCATCGCCGTGAAAGTCACCGACAACGCCCCCCATCCGCAATACTTGGCTGGTCGTTACTCCGAGTGCTACCGAAACACGTTTCAGAAGCTCGAGAAGATTTTCGGCAGCTTCTTCACTTCGTCTGGAAAAACCGCGCAGGTCGCAGAATAAGACAGACACATCTGCCTCGCGCGGCTCTAGAACTTGCTCTGGATCGCTTTGTGCGAGCGCGTTGAGAACCACAGGTGAGAAAAACGGACGGAGGCTTTGTTGTCGTTGATGGAGAACGCGATTGAGTCTCAGCGAACCGAGTGTGGTTGCGAGCAGCTCGGTAAATTTAAGATCATCCTGCAATTCATCCGCCATAGCAGACTCGGGCGATGAGGAAGTCTGACGCAGCGATTCATCGAAATTCCCCGCGACATAAATGGCCCAATCTCGAGTATCGCCCTGTGGCAATGGAACACAAAAAGCCCAATCTACGTTCTCGCTTTGTGTGTAATGGACATCGGGATTCAAATCTCTTTCTGGGCCAATACTATTGCTGCTGGCATGTTGCCATAGATGCAAGATACTTTGTTGCGTGCTAAGGGCCTTTTGAATCAATTGACCGCTGGGGTTGAAGTCGTGACCTGTTAATACTCGGCCATCCCAGTGCATAATTTGGAGTTCTTTATCGCTCCATTTTTTGGCCGAAGCTGTCTTATGGCCCGTTTCACTTTCCGTCGTCAAATGCTCGCCGGAAGCAATGAGGGCAACCCAATTCGCTCTTGAAATGGAGTGCAGAAGCAAATTGACTATGCGAAGGCAAAGTTCTTCATCGCTGGCGCTAACACCGATGATTTCCGGTAATCGATTGAGGGCTTCGACCCGGCTCGATGAATCGCGATATCGAATCTGCCGCAATTGCTCTTGCGTAAACGCATGTTCGGTCACCGCATACGGATGGCTGCGGTTGACTTGTGCTTGTTGTCGAACCACCGTGAAGGTGGTTTGACCGATCACAAAATGTTCACCCACTTGGCACACGAACCGATCCTGTTTTTGCCCTTGAAAAAAAATGGGATTCCGGCCCTCCGACAATCGCTCAACGTGGAGCCCCTCTTCTCGCCACTGAAGCAAAGCATGTTTGCGAGAGATTCGATCATCCCACGGTATATTCCAATTGGCTTGACTGCGTCCTAAGGTGATTCCGATATCCCAATCTACAACAGAGTCGATCCCTTTGGCCTCACTCATTCCCTTGGCTTCCACGGCACGCACCAAGTTTCGCCGCCAGCGGTATTGGGTCTGTTGACCTTGTGCAATCAAGAATATCTGCTGTTCGTTCGACATGGTCTACTCAGATCGCTAATCGGGCGTACGATAATAATTAAACGGTACCAATTGCGGACAAGAACCTACAATGTCTGACAATGGTAACTTAGCGGGAAGTTCCTCTAAGATAGCGAAGACTATCCTTAAAGTGTACATCGATCCGAGCGGAGTAGCAGCGTGACGGAACAAAATGAAATGCGACAAAAAATGTTGGATTTGGACCAACAGTTGAGTCATGTATGGATGGTACGGACCTTTTTGAAACACAGTGACGAGGCCGCCGAAGATGAGGAATTAGCGGAGGTTCATCGCGAGCTTTACGACTATATGCTCGCTTTAGGACCATCGATCGATAGTGGCGATTATGAAAACTATCTTAAACTAGCTAACAAGAAGTTTTCAAAGTTGCGGGGGGCACTGCAATTGTTCACCGAAATTCAACCTGAGATTTCTGGGCATATGAATTTCAAGATGGCGGTTAAGTCCCTCAATTTAGCCGTGGCTAAGATTGCTGCAATTCTAGAACGCGATCAAGCTTGAACTTTTTTTCGCAGTGTTCGTAAGCCGCGGCGAACAATAGCCTCAGTTTGCGGGGTAGGTGATTCCCGTTGCCAGCGTTCCGTGATTCGCCGGACAAATTCTGGCTTGGTCTTGCTGGCATCATTCAACCAATTTCCCACCGAATCGCGAACATATTTGGCTGAGTCGCTGCGAAGTGGTTCGAGAATCGGTAAGCCAAGTTCTGGTTCCTGCTTGAACGCTGTGATGTGATTGCACCACACACCACAAGGCCTTGTCACTTCGCTTGCGAAACGCCGCAACCGCTCACTTTTCTCTTTCGTCCAAGGGATTAAGGCCAGGATACTTTCACGGGGATCTCGCGCAATATCGTTTCGCAGTGAGATCCAGGCGATTTCACGCAAGCCCGCATTGAGATCATCAGCCATCGGCCGAATCCAGCGCATCTTTTGCGGCAGCGATATGTCTGCGCGATAGCCAACGCAACAGGCGGCCCATTCGCGTATCACATCGCTCGAATGCTGAGCCATTCGCTTCCAAGCTTCACTTTTAGGATGAAGCTCACAAGCCAGTAATGCTCCCAGTCTTTGGCTATATTTTAGGGCGGAGAGTTTTGGCCAAAGCTGAAGTTCATGGTTCAGTCTTTTCCAATGGGCCGCATCGAGTAGTTGCGAAAGTGTGTTTGCGGCAAGGCGTGGACGATCCACACTGAGCCACTCGGTGAGATTGGCTGTCGATAGTAAACCTACAGCTAAGCCCTCGCGGACTTCTGCTGGAACATCGGCTAATCTTCTGGCGGGCTTACGCAGTGAAAGACGCTCGAGTTCTGCAGCCGTCCAGTTTTTTTTGCGCATTGCCATCTATCCATCCATGCACACAAGGTTGCTCTTACGGCTGCATCTGAAGTTTCAATTGGCGTTGAAACTCTTTCAGTACGAAATCGGGATCCATGAAGGGCTCGTGGCCAATATCTTGCCATAGAACTTTTCCATCAGGACTGATGGCGAACGTTCCATGCAGTGGCTGCTGTTCAAAATCATCGAAGCAACGAAACGCTTGAAAAGATCTCAAGAATGGATCAGCGTTGAGTTTCAGGTGGAGAGGTTTCTCCAGTTTTTTGACTGCTTCCTGAAGTGATTCCAGAGATTCGGTGCTGATGGCGATGACGTCGATACCAGCCTGTTCGAATTCCGACAATTTAGGATCGAACTTATGCAGTTGCTCTACGCAGTGAAGGCAACCAAAACCCAGATAGAAGAGCACGACGACAGGTTTTCCTTGGATTTGCTTATTGGTAAGCACTTCACCACCACTGGTTTGTATAACCCAATCTGGTGCGAGATAGGGAGTCCAGTGCAGCGGACCGAGCAGGTCCAGTGCCGGACGCTCACCAATATCTTTTGCAGGCGAGTAGGGTATCGCCCAGTTTTTTCCATGACCGAACTTTTCAGCTAATGTGTTGAGGCGAGAAAACATCGGCGAACTCAAGTCGGCCGTACAAGCGAGCTGACGCGCTTTTTCAAATCGATCCTTCGCCTTTGCCTCATCCATTTGCTGGTCATAGATCAAAGCGGCTACAGTCCATGGCAACAATTCACCCGGACGCCGCTGTATTTCGTCTTCTATTTTTTTATTGGCCTCATCCTTCTTGCCAGCTAAAGACATCCATTCAATTTCCTGTAAGGCATCGTGATTCCCCGATTTTGAAAGCTTTTCGGCGGCTGAGGCAAATTGACTTGCCAGTGCGTCTTTATACGCATCGATAAAGGACTGAGCCTCTGTCAGCGATCGGCGTTCATTTTCTAAATTGCTTTTGCGGTTTTTGTCTTCTTGTTGCTTTTTCTCGTAAGCTTGAGAAGCTTGCTTTTGCCACTCCTGCGTTGCATCCCATTTGGGAGGTGCGGGAGGTTCTTCCGATAGAAGCGTGATTTCCAATTCTTTACTCTTCAGCCAATCGCTGATCTGGTTCTGTTCCGTTTCGGCGGATTGATTCGCATGAAGCTTCGCGACTGCGATCAAACGCAGATTGGCCAACTGTTCATTCAGAGAACCATCGTGCTGAAAGTAGACCGTTTCACTAAGCTTGAGAATGTCATCCCACAGCCGATAGGTCTCCAATGTTTCCAGCAAGCGACGTCGTCCCTGCCCTGAGCTTCCATAGCCACCGAGAGTGTTGTATTTCGGATGGCGAGGGAGCGATATCATGTTCTTGGCTAACGAAATCGCGTCATTGACCCTTCCAATAAATCGCAGGTTGCGAATGAGCCATTCATTGTTGTGGGCAAAATTATGAATCTGATCCGGCAGCAATCGATCCCGCATCATGTGGGCATGATCAACACGGGCTGAAGCTTCTTGCTGATAGACAGCATCATGATAGCGATGCAACTTTGAGTAGGTGTGACCAGGCATATGCCACATGTGAGCAATACCGGGAGAACTGGGGCCAGCTTTAGCCGCAGAGTCGAGCGCTTTGGCAGGGCGGCGTCCATCCCACAGATGGATGCGATAGTGATGAGCGGGATGCAACGGGCTCAGCTTGAAGATTTCATCAAGCAAGGCATCTGTCGCCAAATAGCTTTCGATGGGGACTTCTTCTCGCTCACCTTCCCAGAGTTTTAATGCGATAAGCGCTTTGGCTTCGACATCGTCGGGAAACTCCAACGCGATATCCTCGAGTTCGCGAAGATATTCGCGCATGCGTTGCTGAGGTTTTCGGCGATTCTTTTCCTCTTTTTCATCCGTTAGATATTTTGCTAACGCATCGATGTACTTAGCCTCTCGCGGTGTTGCCTGTGAGCGGCGTTTTTTGGCCTCTTCGATCAGCTTCTGGGCTCGCCCCCGATTGTTGTTATTGGCTAATGCCATACCCCAATAGTTCATCGCACAAGCTGGATCGATCGCCGATGCCTGACGAAAAGATCGCTCGGCCTCGAAATACCAAAAGCCATGTAACTGCGCGATTCCTTGGTTGAAAAATCGTTGAGCCAGTGGACTGGCCGTAGTGATAGGGAAATCGACTTTCCCCATGCCGGCCATTAAATACGCCGCTGAGCGAGGACCTTCGTTGAAAACCTCGCCGTGCATCGAGTGCCCTGCCAGGGGCGGTTTACTTTCCGCGGTAGTCGCTGGGGGAGTCGTTTCTTGACATAGGCCGAGTGCCGTAGCGGTCAGGCCCAAAAGTGTTGAAAGTAAAAGAGGGCGAAAGCAATTCATGCAGCGATTCTTTACGGCTCTTGGGTGGGTGGGGTTCCAGTGCGGGCGGGGTCCAAATCTTGAGGAAGAATTTCGGTATCCGCTGTTCCCATTGTAATCGATGGATTATCGACAAAAAACGAAATTGCATCGGTAAGGGCCGAATCGGTCGCCGGAAGCACCCAATCGGTGGAAACTGGTCCCGATGGGCGGTCCCAACCTAGTAGTGTGACTTCGTCGGCAGAAGCCCAGCGAGCTTCATCTCCCCAGGCATACCAATCGCTCTCCCCTACCCTGCCGCTTTCGGCATGAAGAAAACCATGACCGCTGGTGAAATCGGGAGAAATCCAATAGGCGTCACATTCGTCGCACAATACGATCGGGAGTGCCGGGGTCGCACCGCCGCACCAACGTACGCGACAATTACCCCCTTCACACACCGGACATGGGCCGAGCGACCAATTGAATTGCGATTCGTTCATCGAAAAAGGCTTTCTGAGTCTAGCAAACGAGCATCAATACAAACCAGCATCAGTAGGGGAACGCCGTGATGAAGCGATCTCCTTCTGTCACCAACCTTAAACGCCGAGTGGTAGGATTTCCTTTTCTTGCACCTTCTCTGCCACCGATATATCCGATCACCTCGTTGAATTCCGTTTCGATGATGAGTCGATCTTCTTCTTTCCGAACTTTTGTTTTGGAATCGCCCTGCTTCGAGCGACGATAGGCTTCATCGATTCGGTTCAGAGTGATTTGCCATCCTCCTTCAAAAACACCATGATTGCCACTTCGTTCGGGCATATCTTCTAGATGTCTGGCGAGATGTTTGATGCGATGCCCTTCCTCGCTGCCACGTGTGTACCTCAGACCTTCGGCGCTCACATAAACTTCCGAGGCAGTTTTTCGCAGAATCTCATAGGGGGCTGTCTCGCCCGCGTTGCTCTCAGGATTAACAGTGTTTGTTTCAGGATTTGCAGCGGAGGAGTCAATGGTCTTCGCTTGCTTTGTGGATTCGAAGTCCGCGTTGGCTGGGGCAGTAGCTTGGTTTTCGGCCGATTTCAAGTTCGGGTCGGCATGAGGAGTGTCAGGCACGGAAGCGGGAGCTGGCTCCTTTTTATCCGAAGATAAAATTTGAACAATCGAGGGGAGTTTCAGCCCAAGTCGCGCGTTGGCCCAAGGCTGGAAAAACGAGTAGAGAATGGCCAATAGAACTAGGGGAATCAGGAGAGTTATTGGAATCCTGCTGGAACTGATTTTCGTTTTCGTTTTTGGATTGGGCGTCATCCAGGCAAGCTTTCGATAACGAGGGGATGAAAAAAACAAGAAGTTCGCGGGGGTGGTGTGGTAACAAACTCGCTTTCTGGCATGATAAGTAACTTAGCAGAAAAAGTCGTTCCCCCATGGTAACCATTGGAGAATTTTCACCGTGCGAATCGTTGTTGTAGGAGCTGGAATTCTTGGTTTGGCTCATGCTTGGGCGGCCGCCAAGCGTGGCCACGAGGTTACTGTGATCGAACGCAGCTCTCGAGCTATGGGGGCCTCTATTCGGAATTTTGGGATGATTTGGCCGATTGGCCAGATGCCGGGTGAAGCGTTGGAAGTCGCTTTAGAGAGTCGAGCATTATGGCTAGAGGCGACCGAGTCGGCGGGAATCTGGGCTAATCCCTGCGGTTCAATGCATGTCGCTTACCGCGAAGATGAATGGAGTGTCCTGCAGGAATTCGCGGCCCAAAGTTCGCCGCTCGGTTATCAGTGCGAATTGCTGCAACCGTCCGAAGTGCTCAAGCGATCTCCCGCTGTGCGTGCTCAAGGATTGCTTGGCGCTCTGTTGAGTCATACCGAGGTCTGCGTCAATCCACCCAAGACCCTTCGCACTCTACCGCAGTGGCTCAACGGAAAGTACGGAGTGCAATTTCAGTTTGCCGTTCAGGTCAATTCGGTGGATTCCAGCGGAGTGCATTTGGCGAACGGAGTCAAGCTGCCAGCAGATATCACGCTCGTTTGCGGTGGAGCTGATTTCGAAACATTGTTCCCTGAAATATTGCAATCGGCGGGTATGAAAAAATGTAAACTGCAAATGTTTAAACTAGCCTCGCCCGCAAAAGATTTTCGGATTGGTACTCACCTGGCAAGCGGATTGACCTTGCGGCACTACAAAAATTTTCAAATATGTCCTTCTCTAGGCAAGCTCAAAGCGAGAATCGCTGCGGAAACACCCGAACTGGATCGCTTCGGTATTCATGTGATGGCATCACAGAACGATGCGGGTGAAATCATTCTTGGCGACTCTCATCTGTATGATGAAGAGATCGAGCCTTTTGATCTTTCTGAAATAGATTCCCTGATTACGCGTGAACTGAAGCGTTGGCTCGATATTCCGAGCTGGAATGTTATTGAACATTGGCATGGTGTTTATGCCAAGCTCGATAGCGGCTATGTGTTCGAGTACCAACCGATTCGAGATGTTTATGCATGTACGGGTCTTGGGGGAAGCGGTATGACCATGTCGTTTGGGATTGCGGAAAGATTCTGGCGATCACGATAAAACTTGGGCTTATATAGAATGGAGAGGTGTCGAAACGATGAATGCGAAACGCGTGCGGGCATTGATGTTGGATTGGGCTGGAACAACAATTGATTTTGGAAGTCGCGCACCGGCTGAAGTTTTCGCAGAAGTGTTTCGGCGAAAAGGGATTGATGTCACCACCGCTGAAGCTCGGGGCCCGATGGGAATGGCCAAACGCGACCATATCTCTGCCGTGATTCGTTTGCCAAGAGTCAGTCAGCTCTGGGAAAGAAAATTTGGACATGTTCCCACAGAGCAGGACATCGATTTGCTGTACGCCGAATTTCTCCCCTTGCAAAAGAGTGTGCTGGCTCAGCACTCGGAAATGATTCCCGGAGTGGTGGATGTCGTTGATCGCTTAAAGAAAACTGGAATTCGTATGACCTCTTCCACCGGTTACACGCGTGAATTGATGCAGGTCGTTACGGTTGCGGCTGCCAAACAAGGTTATTCACCCGAGGTCGTCCTTTGTGCTGAAGATGCACGTGCGGGAAGACCTGCACCTTGGATGATCTTCAGAGCTGCCGAGGCCGTGGACGTTTATCCGCTGCGCGAGATGGTGGTTCTCGATGATACCATCGTCGGAATACAAGCAGGAATCCACGCGGGAGCATGGACGATTGGAGTCATCGAAACGGGAAACAGTATGGGGTTATCTCGGCAAGAACTTGAAGAGCTTTTGCCAGAGGAACGCAAAGCGAGACGTACGGCAATTGAAAAGGCATTTCTAGAAGCAGGCGCTGACTTTGTGGTTCCAAGCGTTGCCGATATTGAACCGATCTTGGCTGAAATCGATCGCCGTTTAGCGGCCCGCTAAACGCTGTTTCATGCTAAGATAGACCCGCAATATCCTATCTTGATTTGGAATCTCGTTATGCTGCTTGAATTGCGCTGGTCGCCGCTGAACCGCTGCCTGTTCCTACTTTTCGTTACCCTTATGGGTCATGGCGTCCAGGTTCGGAGTGAAGAGGGATCCGAACGCTGCTATATCGAATTGAATCGTGACTGGACTGTTGAGGTGATCGAAGGAACGGCCAGTGAGGTCGAACGGAAAAAGCTAGTGCCGATTGAAATTGGACGCGAATGGGAATCGGTCTTGGGTGATCGATTTGATGGTCGGGCAATATATCGGACCACAATCTCTAAACCTGCGCAGCAGGATCAATACCAACGCTGGTGTCTGGAGATCGACGGAGCGGCTACCGCAGCGCGGGTAAAAGTTCAGGGGATCGAGCTGGGGCAACATCTAGGGGGCTGGACCCCTTTTCAATGTGATATCACAGCCTGCTTAGCGATGCCGTCGGAATCTGAGCGACTGGATATAGAAATTGAGGTCGACGAACTTGTTGGACATAACACGCAAGGATTTTTGCCGATCGTTGTGCCGCACTTTGGTGGCATCTGGAAATCGATTCGCCTCATCGGCTACAAATCTCAAGCAAAAATCGAAGATCATGAGTTGCGAGTCGGCGGATTTCGTGGCGAGGATCGGCTTGAATTGGAGGTGCCTGTTGAACTCCCCAAAACGTTTGTACGCGATGAGTATCAGGTTGAATTTCGTATATCCAACGGATCGGGCGCTGATCTGAATTGGCAACCACTTCCCTGGAAATCCCCCACCGACAACAAAGCCGATGAACATAAAGATTTTGTTACTCAAGTTGCGGCCGGTTTCTATCGCCCAGAAAAGATAAACCGCTGGAGTCCAGAAGATCCATTTCTCTATGAACTGCAGATTCGCTTGAGCCAAAAGAGTCCTGCAAAAGTTCTGGATGTTTGGACGACCAAGGGAGCGTTGCGTGAAGTGCGGACCGATGGACGAAGATTGTTGCTTAACGGCAAACCCATTGCAGTGAGAGGCTTACTGAATTGGGGTTATGCGCCTCCAAGGTTATCACCTACTCTGGATGAAAAATGGATCCGCGATGAATTGGTGCAAGCCAAGCTTCGCGGATTCAATCTTATGAAACTTTGTTTGTGGGTGCCGCCCAAAAAATATTTTGAGTTGGCCGATGAATTAGGGATGTTAATTTGGATGGAGTATCCAACGTGGCATCCTGATTTTTCAGAGAAAAAACTGGCGGATCTCAAGCAAGAGTTTCGTGAATTTTTTTACTATGACCGCAATCATCCAAGTGTACTGGTGCGCTCATTGACCTGCGAGACAGGTCCCGGCGCCGACCTAAAAGTCATCCAAGAACTCTATGATTTGGCCCATCGCGAGATTCCTGGCGCCGTGGTCGAGGACGATAGTAGTTGGATTCAATGGAATCGTATTTCCGATTTTTATGATGATCATCCTTATGGAAATAATCACACTTGGCGACAGAAACTCGAGGAGTTAGATCGGTACATTTTGGAGCGGGAGTCGAAGCCGTTGTTATTGGGCGAGGCCATCGCGGCTGATACCTGGGTGACTTCCCAGGAGCAGTTGGCAGCGGGCGTGGGTTCCGTACATGCTTCGCTATCGATCGGCGCACTGGATGATTATTTGAAATCCCTACGCTCGGTCGTGGAGCCCAGCGAGGTGGACGCGTTGAGTGATTCTTCGCGGCGCTACGCATGGCTGATGCGGAAATTTCAGATTGAGACCTATCGAGATCGTTATCCAGAGCAAGGATACGTTGTCAGCGTGATTCGTGATTTTCCATTGGCCTCGATGGGGTTGGTCGATCGGGATAACCGATGGAAATGGTCACCAGAAGATTTTGCGTGGCACGGAGAAACCATGTTGGTCTTGAGAACTCCCAACGATCGTCGCAGTTTTACATCTGGTGAAAACGTCGCGCTAGAGTTTGTTCGAGTTGATGCTGCGCGGGGCTCGTCAAATCCATTGCTTTCTTGGAATTTGGCAAGCCTAGATATCGCTAGAGATTTTAGCGGAGGAACCTTGGCATTGTCGGGTGATTCCGAGGGACGTTATGTCGGCAAGTTAGCTTGGCAAGTGCCGGTCGTCTCCGCTCCGCAGTTGTTGCGCATGCATGCGAAGATGGACGTACATGGCAGGCCAGTCAGCAATCATTGGGATCTCTGGATAATGCCGCCATGCCAAGCTGGGGAATTTAAAGTTTACATGCATCCGTCGAGCGTGAATTGGTGCGAGAGTATCAAGACGCCGCAAATCCATTTTGTACCATGGGATGGTAAAGCCAAGGAGCATGTTATTTTGACAAGGCGTTGGGATAAAGAATTGTACAGTGCGGCAATTGCCGGGGCGCGCGTGATCATGTTGCCGGACAATTCGGTAGGAAGCTTGGCGGTGCGCGAGCATTGGTTTTTGCGTGGTGGTCCGCTGGCTGGGGTCGCTCATCCTTTTTGGAAAATCTATCCACGGGCAATGTTTCGTGATATCCAGCATTTCGATTGGTCGGGACCTGTCTTATTCGATAGTCCGTTGAGTCAGCACGTAACACCGATCGGTTTCTTGTGGGACAATCATGATTTAAGACAGTATCGTTCGCATTTACTAGCTTTCGATTGTTGGATGGGTGAAGGACGTTGGTTGGCATCAACCTTGGGACTCGGAAACCAAGTGGATCACAGCGATGCGGATTTGCTGCGAGCCTGGATTATTGCGATTCAAGACGACTCTGTCCCGCTGCGCCGCCTGAGCGCAGAATGGATTGAGGCGATTGGAAATGAAATAGGCTCTAAAGCGGTTTCATTAGCGAATCGAGAGTGGTTATTCGCCCCGGATAAAGAGGAGCGGGGAGAGTTGGCGAAGTGGTACAGCGAAGCTCATGATCGAGCGGACTGGAAAGCGATCTCAATTGAGAAACATTGGGAGGCGCAAGGTTATGAATCGCTCGATGGCTGGGGATGGTATTTCACAACCGTCCAGATACCTTCTGAATTGCGTGTGGGAGACTCAGGGCCGAATGCAGAAAATCTTTATATCCAATTTACAGGAGCCGATGATTACTTTGAGCTGTTTGTGGATGGGGAAAAGCTTGGCAGTGGAGGCGATCGCGAGTTGCGTCAAACGGCTTTTGAGTTGCGCAAGAGTTTTATCGTCCCAAAACATGCAATTGAGGATGGTAAGTTGGCGATTGCAGTGCGAATTTTGGATTGGCAGGGAGCCGGCGGATTGTTTCGTCCGATCTATTTGAGCAATCGTCCGATTCGCGAGACAGCTCCCATCTTGGTCGAATCGCGCTAGCCGCAACGGTCATGTACTGTTGCGCAGCGGCGATGTTGGATTGCAAGCTACGATTGGTCTCGATGAGAGATAGTGAGTTGACTCATTAAAAAAGCCGCTTCTGCACACGCAGTTGCGGCTTGATTGGTGCCAATCGACTTGTACTACAGGTTGGTGCAACTTGTAGTACAAGTTGTAACGCCTTTTTTAGATGGCGAGCAATAGCCGACTTGGAGCTTCCAGGTAACCGATGACATCGTTGAGGAAGCGGGCTGCGGTGCCTCCGTCGACTAGACGGTGATCGTAGGACAAGCTCAATGGCATCATCAGGCGAGGTACGATAGTGTCATCGTCCATAACCACGGGCATTTTCCGTGCGCGGCCTACCAGCAAAATGGCCACTTCGGGGATGTTCACGATTGGCGTGGAGTAAGTGCCTCCGATCGCTCCCAGGTTGCTGATGGTAAAGGTGCCGCCGCGTAGATCATTCACGCCAAAGTCACCACTGCGTACGCGAACGCTCATATCACCGAGGGCTTTTGCAATATCGGGGATCGACATTCGATCTGCCGCTTTGAGCGTGGGAACCACCAAGCCGCGTTCGGTATCGACGGCGATTCCGACATTAATGTAATCCTTGTAAACAATTTGCTCATTTTCCATATCGACCATCGCATTAATGGTCGGATGATGGCGGAGAGCGGTCGCGACGGCTTTGATCAAAAAGGGCATTGTGGTGAGTTTGATACCGCGGGCCGCGTAGTCATCTTTGCTGGATTGTCGGAAGGCTTCCAGTTCTGTGACATCGGCATCATCGAAATTGGTAACGCGCGGAACGGTGCTCCAAGAACGGTGCATTTGATTGGCAATGGTTTTGCGAATCTTGGCCATCTTTTCGACGCGAATGGGACCGTAGTCATCCGTCAGCGTATTGTCACCGGCGGTTGGTGAAGTGCCGGCGGTGGCCACCGCGGTTGTTGCTCCGGGAGCAGCGGTTCGGGCTGATTGGCTGGTGCGTCGCACGACGGCTAGAACGTCTTCACGTGTGATTCGCCCCCCTTCGCCCGATCCAGCCACTTGCGAAAGGTCGACGCCCACTTCACGCGCAAATCGGCGGACGGCCGGTCCAGCTGGAATCACTCCCCCGGTCGAAACAACTGCGGGTGGAGGCGGAGCGCTGGCAATAACTGTTGGGGCCGGTTGCGAAGGAGCGACCGCGGCAGGCACGATCGAAGCGACCACGGGTGCTGTCACTGGAGCGGGTGGTGGTGCCGCGGGAGCGGGAATTACTGGTGGTGGAGCGGGTTTGGCCACGGCCGGCGCAGTCGCGGCCGCCGGTTTAGCCGGCTGTGGAGGAGTTGGTGCGGAAGCCGCTGCAGCTTCCAGCAGTACAATGGGCGATCCGATCGGAACGGACTGACCGGCTGAAACCAATATCTTGATAATCTTGCCTGCTGTCGGGCTGGGGACGGTAACGGTTGCCTTGTCGGTTTCCATTTCCATCAAGCCTTGATCTTTCGAGACCGTGTCTCCTTCGGAAACAAAAATCTCCAAGACGTCTCCCGATTTGATCCCATCACCGAGTGAAGGTAGTTTGACTTCCAAAGACATGTTGATTTCTATTGGTAAAAATGTGAATGAAATTTCCTAGCAACATGCAATCAGGACGGATCGCGTTTGCGAGCTGTTCCTTTAAGCAAACAATGGATTGATCTTGTCGCGATTATATCCCAGATCATTGAGGGCTTGATTTAATTCGGCAGTCGAGACGACGCCCGCTTTGCTCAATCGATACAGGGTAGCAATGGTAATGGATTCGGCATCGACTTCGAAATGTCGTCGCAATGTTTCGCGAGTTTCGCTGCGTCCCATTCCATCGGTACCGAGCACAAAATAGTCGCCGGGGATATAACGCATCAGTTGCTCTGGCAAAGCGCGAACGTAATCGCTGGCAGCAATGAACGGACCTTTTACACCAGCGAGTACCTTTTCGAGGTAACTTGTCTTGGCTGGCTGATCTGGATGTAGCATGTTCCAGCGTTCGCAACTTTGGCAATCGCGACGCAATTGCGTATAACTGGTCACGCTCCAAACATCGCTGGCGATCTGGTATCGATCGGCCAGAAGTTGTTGTGCCAGAAGTGCCATTCGCAAAATAGCGCCGGAGCCGAAGAGTTGAACTCGAGCTCGGGCGTTAGGGACATCCTTGGACTGGAACTTGTAAATACCCTGAATAATCCCTTCTTCGACGCCGGGAGGCATCGCTGGCATCTCGTAGTTCTCATTTTCGACCATGATGTAATAGATTGCCGTTTCACCATCTTGATAAAGACGTTTCAAACCATCCATCACAATGACGGTCGTTTCATAGGCGAATGCCGGATCGTAAGCTCGCACCGTTGGGAAGGCGATCGCATTGAGCAGACTATGGCCATCTTGATGTTGTAAGCCTTCACCATTGAGCGTGGTGCGGCCAGCGGTTCCGCCGATCAAGAAGCCCTTGGCTCGCATATCGGCTGCGGCCCAGATTAAATCGCCAACGCGCTGGAAACCGAACATCGAATAGTAAATATAAAACGGGATCATATTGATGCCGTGCGACGAATAGGCCGTACCGGCAGCGTTGAAGCTCGACATCGAACCCGCTTCGGTGATGCCTTCTTCCAGGATTTGGCCATCCTGAGCTTCTTTATAGTAGGCCAATTCGGCTGAATCGATCGGTTCATAAAGTTGCCCGTTGTGGGCATAGATACCGACTTCCTTGAA
Source organism: Pirellulaceae bacterium (assembly GCA_044359485.1). Classification (GTDB taxonomy): domain Bacteria; phylum Planctomycetota; class Planctomycetia; order Pirellulales; family Pirellulaceae; genus JAFLCP01. The sequence continues at coordinate 48,723 of JBIKMB010000003.1, forward strand.
CATCCCTTCCATACCGAAGGTTCTCGATTCGTCGGGAACGATCGGCACAATATTGCGGCCGATCTTTTTATCCTTGACCAACCGAGTCAACAAACGGACAAAGCCCATCGTGGTACTCATCTCTTTGCCGCCACTGGATTCCAAGAAGCGGCTGTAATCGGCCAACGTTGGAACTTCCATCAGTGGGTGCGTCGTTGGACGCGAAGGTAGCGAACCCCCCAATGCCTTGCGTCGCTCCTTCAGGTATTTGATCTCAACACTTGTTTCGGGTGGCTTGTAAAATGGTGCCTTACCCACCTCTTCGTCGCTGATAGGGATACCAAAGCGACTGCGGAATTCGAGCAACTCTTGTTCGTTCACCTTCTTCTTATTGTGAGCGATGTTGCGTCCTTCACCTTGTTCCCCGAGACCATAACCTTTGATGGTTTTGGCCAAAATCACAGTGGGGCGTCCCTTGGTTTCGACCGCGGTCTTATAAGCTGCGTAAACTTTTTCCGGATCGTGCCCGCCGCGTCGCATCTTCTCGAGTTTCTCATCCGAAAAGTTCAAGACCATCTGGGCAAGTTCTGGGTGTTTACCGAAGAAATGCTCACGAATGTAAGAGCCCGGCATACCGACATACTTTTGATACTGACCGTCGACGACTTCGCCCATCCGTTCTACGAGCAGGCCATTCTCATCGCGATCGAGCAGTGGATCCCAATCCGCTCCCCAGATCACCTTGATCACATTCCAACCGGCACCACGAAAAACGGCTTCGAGTTCTTGAATGATTTTGCCATTACCTCGAACCGGTCCATCGAGTCTCTGCAAATTGCAGTTGATCACAAAAATGAGATTGTCCAATCGTTCTCGACCAGCCAAGCTGATCGCGCCGAGTGTTTCTGGTTCGTCGCATTCACCATCGCCCAAAAACGCCCAGACTTTTTGCGAGGAAGTATCCTTGAATCCGCGGTCCTTTAGATACTCATTGAAGCGAGCTTGGTAGATGGCCATGATGGGAGCCAGGCCCATCGAGACGGTGGGGAATTCCCAAAAATCGGGCATCAACCACGGGTGTGGGTAACTGGACAGACCAGGTGTAGTTCGCAGTTCGCGGCGAAAATGCTCCAAGTTATCTTTGGAGAGCCGGCCTTCCAAAAATGCTCGCGAATACATACCGGGCGAAGCATGGCCTTGAAAATAAACTTGGTCGCCATCATAGCCCGAGTCGCCTCGGCCTCGGAAGAAATGATTGAAGGCAACTTCGTATAATGTCGCACTCGATGCGAAAGTGCTGATGTGCCCACCGAGACCATCGAATTGATTGTTGGCTCGCACCACCATCGCCATCGCGTTCCAGCGAATGATGCTTTTGATTCGCCGCTCGATCTCGCGATTGCCAGGATAGGGAGGTTGCTTGGTCGCTGGAATCGTATTGATATAAGGAGTATTGAGGTCCTTAGGAAGGTCAACACCTTCTTTGCGGGCCATTGTTTCAAGCGAGCGGAACAATTGCTTGACTCGTTCCGGACCTTTGCTTTTGAGAACATATTCCAGCGAACCTAGCCATTCCGCCGTTTCGGCTGGATCGCTATCAACAGGAGGTGGCAACTGACCATTGGCGACTACAGAGGGATCTTCATCGCCAAGAATCTTGGCATCTGCCATGCTTAGGTACCTTCAAAGAGCAGTGTGTTGTCATCGAAAACGCGTCGAGGCTGAATCCTTCCGCTGACCCGTTCGGTGCCCGGGGGGGACAAAGCGAGTTTGCGTGGGGGATATTCGCGATACATTTTGCCTATCTTACCAATAAGGCTCCCCGCTGGGGATACCTATCGGCCAATCGGCTAGGGTGATGGCTTTTCAAAACCCTCACTCTATTTGCATGATATCCGAGATTACAGGGTCTGCGCCAAGTCGAATCGCAGGAATAGTAGCGATTGTATGGATCTTGGTTCGCTTCCCGGGGCTTCAGCACCATGTCATTATTGTCCCAGATCGTCAAATTCGGAAAATACCCACTCATAAGGGGGTGTGTGATTTTGGCAAAAAAGAAAAACGTCGAGGGAACCGCGGGATTGTGGAGTATTCGCCTTGAGGCGTAGCGGGAAGCTTTTCTATACTCCGCCGCCCAAACTTTAGGAAAAGTTGACGTTCGGGCAGAAAAAATATGCTTTTGGCAAGGATGCCCTGCTGAAACCCTTACCGCTTATAGCACTGCTGCTTTCATATTTGATACGGAATTTCCGTGACCGCTCAGCGTGCGCATGGACCGGATCGGCCCGGCAGCGGGCTTCGACGCAGCAATGTACGCGGTGGCTGGCACTTTTGGGGCTAAGTTTCTTGTGGCTGTTCTTGGGACTGGCAAATACCCCGGCGTTCTCACAGCAGATCGATTTTCCGCACAGCGACCCAACTTATCCTATTCATATTGAGGGAAGCCAGGGTTCGCGATGGGATCGCGGCGACTATCGCGTTTATCAATTGTCAGGAAGACCGACCTTGCGGCAGGGAAATGCGACCTACACGGCAGATCGTATCACGCTTTGGATTGACCGCACGATTGTACCGAACAGCAACGACTCGAGCCTTGTTGAGACGACGAATTCAGTCGGGTCGTTCGAGCCGGTGACGGCTCAGGGGGAAGGGAATCGTCAAGGGCCGACGCCCTATAAATGGATCGTTTTATGCGAGGGGGATTTTATTGGAGATTGGGGGAATGGAAGAAAGGCGCGGAGTGCCCAGTGGTCTGGACGACTCTTTTCCTTTACTCCTGCCGAAATGCCGACGATTGCATGGCAGCAACTCCCCAGCGAAACTGCACCGTTGATTCCCGATATGGAAGTTTCCAAGAACGCGTCACCGGTCTCATTGGCCAATTATCAAGTGCCAGGCAATCCACCTGGCTTATTGCAACCCGCCCCTCCGACAACGGCTGGTCCGACATTCGCCAATCCGAATAGTGGTTTAAGTGCTCCCAATACATTGAGTGCACCGAGTTTTGGTGGAGCGGTGGGAAGTCCACCCAGTGCACCACCGGTTTTAGTTCCCGATCCAGGCTTACCGGCGACTGGGGGCACGAATTTGCCTGGCGGCCTACCCGCCACTGGAGTGACGATTGAGACGGGACCGGCTATGCCGGTTCCAACGCCTGCGGCAACCGCTCCGGTCATCGGTGGCGGTAGCCTACCATCGTCGCCTGGGTTTGGCGTGCCGAGTGCGACGCCAGGTCCTATCTCAGCACCTCCACCCATGATCAATGGTTCGATGGCTCAGCCGTTTGCGGGTACCACGGTCCCACCCAGTGGTTCCAGATCTGTTAATGGTCCGTTGACGGCTAAGAGCATTACTGTCCGCGGTCGCAGTACGACGCCCCCGCAAGTCCGTTTGTCACAGCGTCCCGATCGAGGCGATTCGGTCGCAGAGATCACGCGTGGAGTTTACATTCACATTGCCGATTCGACGTTTACCGCCAGCGATGGGTCGGTCATGGAGTTAGGAAGTATTGATATTGAGACGGATCGAGCGATCATCTGGATGCCCAATCTTTCGGCACTTGATTTGAGTTCTGGTGCTGCGGATCTCAGCGGGCAGCCCATCGAACTCTATCTAGAGGGCAACATTGTCTTTAGGCAGGGGCAGCGAGTGATATTTGCCGAGCGGATGTATTACAACGTCGGCCAGGAATACGGCATGGTACTATCGGCGGAAGTGTTGACTCCCATTCCCGAATATCAAGGTTTATTGCGGCTAAAAGCGGATGTGCTGCAACAACGAAATCGACAAAACTTTTTAGCTTATGATGCGGCTCTGACCAGCAGTCGCTTGGGGGTTCCCCGATATTGGTTGCAAGCTCAGCGCATCGAACTAGAGGATCGGCGTCCAGACGACAGCGGTTTGATGTCTGGTTTGCCTGGATTTGATGATAATAAAACAGAGATGATGGCCAGTACTCGAAATAACTTTGTGTATGTCAACAGTGTGCCTTTGCTTTACTGGCCGGTGATGAACACCAATTTGGCGCGTCCCAACTTTTATCTTACCGGCGTGAAAATAAAGAATGATGATATTTTTGGCACGCAGGGTTTACTCGACTGGGACCTGTATCAAATCTTGGGACTCAATGGAGCCGATGGGACGGAGTGGACTTTATCGACGGACTATTTGAGCGAACGTGGGTTTGCGTTGGGTACCAACTTCAATTACGACGTGCCCTGGTTCTTGGTGCCAGGTCGCGCGGTGGGTGAGTTCGATTTTTGGGGAATCTCCGATGGCGGCTTGGATACATTGGGTTCCGACCGAATTCGAATGACACCGGAAGCGGATAAGCGGGGGAGGTTCCTGGTTCGTCACAAACATCTGCTGAATCCAGACACCGAATTCTGGGCGGAAGTTGGGTACATCTCGGATCGTAATTTCTTGGAGCAATACCTGGAGCAATCTTGGGATCAGGACAAGGATTATTCGACCGCGCTGCGGTTGCGTCGCTACAATGCCAATCAAATGTTTGATATTTGGGGGCAAGCTCGCATCAATGACTTCTTTACCGAAACCGAATGGTTGCCTCGCCTAGATCATTATTGGCTCGGCCAACCCATCTTTGAACGATTCACATGGTATGCTCATAGCTTCGTCGGATATGCCAAGCAGGAAACGGCATCGACTCCAACCGATCCCCAGGATGCTGCCAAGTTCGCATTAAGACCCTGGGAAACCGATAGTGAAGGTTTGGTCGCAAGCACGCGGCAGGAATTGAGTTTGCCATTTGATGCCGGTCCAGTGAAACTCAATCCATATATTTCGGGTGAGGCAGGATTCTGGAAAGAGGATGTGACTCAAGATGATGTGTCGCGTTTGACTGGACAGGCGGGAGTGCGAACGTCGTTACCGATGTGGCAACTGTATCCCAATATGCAGAGTCGGTTATTCGACATCAAAGGTATCGCGCATAAAGTGATCTTAGAGAGCGATTTCTTTTATGCGGACAGCACAGAAAATTTTGATCGTTTTCCTTTGTACAATCCCGTAGATGATAACTCGCAAGAGCATTTTCGTCGGCGATTGATTTTCAATACATTTGCGGGCACGCTTCCAGATCAATTTGATGAGCGATCTTATACACTCCGCAACGGTCTTCAGCGTTGGGTGGCTGCTGGTGGAAATGAAGTCGTTGACGATCAAATGCAGTGGCGTTTCGGCATCGATCAACGCTGGCAAACAAAGCGAGGTTTACCTGGACGAGAGCGCATTGTCGATCTGGTAGAGTTCGATGTGGATGCCATCGTGTTTATGAATCCGGATCGGGACAATTTTGGCGAAGAAGTAGGGGCGATCAATTATGATTTCCGATATCACATCGGCGATCGGCTCACCCTGCTGTCGGATGGATACTTTGATACGTTTGATGATGGTCTTAAAGCGTATTCGCTTGGAGCTCAGATCTCTCGAGTGGGACGAGGCGAATTGTACGTGGGTGCGATGCAGTTACAAGGTCCAATCGATTCGACGATTTTGACTGCGACCGTGAATTATCGCCTGAATGAGAAATGGATCGTTACAGGGGGAACGACATTTGACTTCGGTGAGGTTGGCAATGTGGGACAAACACTTGCATTTACCAGAATCGGCGAATCTTTCTTGATTCGAATGGGAATCAATGTGGATAGTGGACGCGATAACGTCGGCTTCCAGTTCAATATCGAGCCGCGTTTCCTACCGGCTAAAAAATTGGGCTCGTTGGCTGGCGAATTGATTCCTCCTGCGAATGCTTTTGGCCTCGAATAAAAAGTGAACGAAGCGATGAGCGACGGTAAGGTGGGTTTCGGTCGCAGAAAAAAATTCCATCGTTGGTCTCTTGCCGCTTGGTTCGCGAGGTTTCATAGCGCTTTTCGTGGTTGGTGGATAGGGTCTTACGACCAAAGCAGCTTTCGAATTCATTATTTCGCGGCAATATTTGTTGTTGGCCTAGGTTACTCTTTGGGTTGCGAGCTCTGGGAATGGGGAATGCTGCTGCTATGTATCAGCGTTGTCTGGATGGCAGAGCTGATGAATTCGGCGATTGAGGCCCTTTCTCGCGCCGTTTCGATGGAATACAACGAGCGTATTCGCGATGCGCTGGATATCGCCAGCGGTGCTGTACTGGTTGTCTCCCTGGGCTGCGCAGTTGTTGGTGGCATGATTTTCCTTCCAAAACTGCTGCAATTCTTTTTCTGAGACCCTTGGTGAGCGACCCATTTGCGAGGCGATGCTTGCCCTAATGCTATCTTGTCCAGTCGGTAAGGTATAGCGTCAAAATATCCTGAACGAAAGTTGGTGCCCGCCCATCAACGGATTATCTAGACAGAGTACAATGCTCAGCTGTTTCGCAATGTAGACGCTGGAAAGACATTCGATGGAATATGTAGCTCGGTTCTTGGTAAGAAACCGAATTCTCTTACTATTGTGCGCGATTCTCTTGGCGGCTGGGAGTTTCCCGTTCTCGTCGCAATTGAAGATGGATCGTCGCCTGGAGAAGATGCTTCTAGCCAATGACCCGGATGTGGCGGGTTATCTGCAGCTGCAAAAGGACTTTGCGGCAAGTGATGTCGTTTTGATGATTTATCGCGACGAGAAATTGTGGGAGGCTGATGGAACGGGGATTCAGCGTATGCAAGCCATTGGCGATCGGCTGAAGAGCGTGCCGGGAGTGCAAGCGGTGCTTTCCTTAGCAGAACTCAACAAAGTATTGCGGACCCTGCGAGGAGCCCGGTGGTTACAGGCTGACAATGCGCCCGTTATCCTCGCTGGGAATGATCCGTTGGCCGTCAATTTGAGAGAGCTCTTTTCCGGTTACACGCATCGCGAAGGGAGTCCTTATGCGGCGATAGCCTGTATGCTTGAACCGGTTTCGGCCACTGAGAAAAGTCGCGATGAAACGTTGCGACAAATTGATTCCATTGCGCAGCAGATGCCGGATGGTTTGCTGCCAGGCGAGTTGCTCGGTGAACCTGTCATGATCCACGATGGATTTAATTTATTGGAGGCCGATGGGGCTCGTCTTGGTTTGGTGAGCACGGTGATATTGGCAATAGTTTTACTGGTTCTCTTTCGCAGTATTCGCTGGATGATTGTGCCCTTGATTGTAGTTCACTGGTCCTTGCTGGTGACTCGCGGATTACTTGTCTTGCTGGGGGGCGAGTTGTCGATGGTTTCGTCGATGCTTACGGCCATGGTGACCGTGGTCGGTGTCGCCACGGTCATTCATATTTTGGTAGAGTTTCAGCAGCAATCCAAGGCGATGGAAGCCGCTGCGGCGATGGAGACCACCATTCGTTTTCTGTTCAAGCCTGTGATGTGGTCGGTACTTACAACGGCTGCGGGTTTCGCCTCATTGATCTTGGCTCGAGTTGGGCCGGTTCAGGATTTTGGATGGATCATGTCTTTAGCCGTACTGGTGACGGGGCTGGGAACGATTCTCTTGGTTCCTCCGTTGGCCTTATTGGGCTCCGTCGATCGGCAGCCGCAGGAGATCCCCGGAGATCGATGGCTGAGGGCCGCTTGCGAACATGTTTATCAAGTTGCCGTCGATCATCGCGTGCTGGCACTACTCGTGCTTGGTTTGCTGACCCTCTTGGCTTTGATCGGCAGCGCCAAGCTAGAAGTGGAAACCGACTTCATCAAGAGTTTTCGTGAGGAAAGTCGCTTGGTAAAGGCTTACAGGACGGTGGAGCAAAATTTAGGGGGCGCGGGTGTCTGGGATATCGTAGTACCTGCCCCAGCAATTTTGACACAACCTTATTTGAATGAACTAGAGAAACTGCAGGCGAAGCTAAGAGGCATTGAAGTTGAGTGGATCGATAAAGATTCGAGCCGTTCTGGTGACGCGGCGGAAGCAACCTCTAAGGTATTGCGTTTGAGCAAAGTGATCAGTGTGGCTGATGCGATCAAGACGGCTGATGGAGATCGTTGGTTAAGCTTACTTCCGGCGGCAGCCAAGTTGGAAGGTATGAAACAGACGATGCCGGAATTCATGGCAGCGATGCTAACCGAGCCACGGGAAGTGGATGGGTTGAGACAATTGAGAATCATGCTGCGAAGTCCGGAGTCAACAGATGCTGCGGCTAAAACCAAGTTGATCGAGGCGGTGCGGAAGGAGGTGCAAAGCACAGCGGAATCGCCGCAGTGGCAGGATCTATTTGACAAAAAGCAACCAACGCCTCCGTACATTACCGGTTACTATTTGTTGCTGGCCAAATTGGTCAACAGCTTATTGGCAGATCAATGGATTTGTTTCATCGCCGCGACTGTGGCGATTGGTGTCATGTTATGGGGTGCGATTGGAAATTGGTGGCATGCCCTGGCTTCCTTAGTTCCCAATCTATTGCCTATTGTGTTGGTGTGGGGAATCATGGGGTGGTTAGGTTGGCGGGTTGATATGGGGGCCGTCATGATCGCAGCGGTGTCGGTCGGGTTGTCCATCGATGGTTCGATTCATTATTTGCTTCGCGCGAGGCGCGAAACGATTCCCGACCATTTGCAACAAGACGCCAGCGGTGCACAAAGCCGTTGGGATTGGCAACTGAGAGGGGCTCAGCGTTCCACCGGTTTGGCGCTGACGGTCGCGACAGTCGCCCTGGTTTTTGGTTTCTTAAGTTTGTCGGTGAGCGATTTCCGACCGACGGAAACCTTTGGGCGTTTGGTGAGCCTAACGATGTTGGGCGGATTGGCAGGCAACCTCGTTATCCTGCCTATTTTGGTTGCCCCAAGGTTGAAACGACTGGCTTCTTGAAGAAACTAACCCCATTGTGGGTTTGGCAGGGTTTTCTTGGGACGTTCCTCTAGCTAACTTGATGACACAGTTCGGTAACTGCTTCCAATTTCCGGGTTTGTCATTATCCAAGTCCGTTCTTCGGCATGGTCGCGATTCCATGCTGAAAGTGGATAGAGGTTCAGTGTCTGGCCGCTGGAGTGTGGCCGCTGGAGCGTGGCCGCTGGAGCGTGGCCGCTGGAGCAAAAACGGGCATCATCACCCAACAGACGCATTTTGGCGATTGGCAAAGCAGTCAACATTTGCCTGACCCGATGCCGGATAAAGGTGCTCGAGAGTTTAGAAATAACGATTCCTGACGGGAGGTTCTATTCGTGCAGAGCACACAGAAGGCTGCTTACGTGAAATCGGAAGGGGAACTGCTGGGGCATCCGGCAGGTTTATTTACCATATTCTTCGCCGAGATGTGGGAACGTTTTTCTTTCTATGGAATGAAAGCGATCTTGCTCTTCTACATGCTCAAAGGATTCTTGGGCTATGGGGATAAAGATGCCAACGCAGTCTTTGGTGCCTACACCGCACTGATCTACATGACTCCTTTTTTCGGCGGCATTATCGCGGACAAGATGTTGGGTGCGCGAGCCTCCGTGGTCTTCGGTGGTTTGCTGATGGCCGCTGGTCATTTGCTGATGACGGTCGAGGAAGACTACTGTTTCTTTTTTGGTTTATCTTTGTTGATCACCGGGACGGGCTTCTTCAAACCCAATATCTCCTCGATGGTTGGAGAGTTGTATCCGCCGGAGAGCAAGAAGCGCGACAGTGGCTTTACCCTGTTCTACATTGGGATCAATCTCGGTGGCGCGATGGGTCCCCTGCTCTGCGGCTACATTGGTGAAACCTATGGTTGGCACTGGGGCTTTGGTTTGGCCACCATCGGTATGTTGATGGGCTTGGCAGTATTCGTCGCTCCGAATGTGATCACGCAGGGGTTAATTTTGATAACAGCTATCGGCAGTTCGCTCTCTTTGATTTTTTATAATGCGGGCGACTTGAACTCTTGGATTTCCAGTATTTTTGTAGCAATCGCTCTTTCAACCGCTGCGGTAGCGGCCATCATCGCATTGGCTCGCGGCGGTTTACCCAAGCAGTGCGGTCTTCCTGCCGACCCGACACATTGGAATAAAAGTTTCATGTATGTCATTTTGGGAACCATTGTGGCGGTTCCCGTCTTTGCCGCCCTTGTCTCTGGGTTCTCGATCGTGCCTGGATTCAATAAGCAATTGATCATTATTCCAGATAGCATCACTGCGCCGCTGGCTGAAAGTGCTTCCCCACTGGTTAAAGGCTTTGGCAAGGTTATCGAAGAAACAAGTCGTCCGGCTGGTCTGATTCTTTTGCTTTCGGGACTTGTTGCAGTCGTTTATCTGTTGAAGCAAGCTTTTAAGCTATCGAAAATCCAGCGTGAACGACTTTTTGTGGTCTTTATCCTGACGACGTTCTCGATGTGGTTTTGGGCATTTTTTGAACAAGCGGGTAGTTCGGTCAATAACTTTACCGACCGTAATATCGACCGAGTTGCTGAGACATCATTGGTCAGCGATGCGGAGGTTGGAAAAACAGTTCAGCTATCTCTGGTGATCGGTGAAGCGGAGAAACCATTCTTTAGCCAAGAGTATCTCGGGCATGAGAATGGTTCCGACAAAATGAAGAAGCAAGTTGAGCATGCGATTCGTAGCGTCGAGGCGAACAAGGAGGAATCTAAACGCATGAGCCAAGCGGATTTGGATCAAACCATCGCCGAAATATTGGCTCAACCAAAGTTGAGTATGACCGCTTTGACGGCTCTGCGAGAATACGCGAAATCCGACGAAGCCAAGCCTGAAGACAAGATGGTGGAATGGACCTATACGACCGAAAATGTTGGAAAGATTGGCTTGGGCGGCGCAGAAGTTCCTGCCTCGGTTTTCCAGTCGGTTAACTCCATCTTCATTATCATTTTTGGACTGATCTTTACGGCGGTTTGGGGATTGCTGGGTAAATACGGCTTGGAACCGAGCACTCCGCTAAAGTTTTCTTTGGGTCTGTTTCAGGTCAGCCTGGCGTTTGCGATGTTATACTTTGGGGCTAAGACGGCAGACTCGGATGGAATGGTGGGCATGCACTGGATCTTGTTGCTGTATCTGCTGTTGACGACAGGGGAATTGTGTGTTTCGCCGGTCGGTCTTTCCATGGTGACTCGTTTGACGCCGACCCAATTGGTCAGCACGACGATGGGGGCATGGTTTTTGGCCTCAGCTTTCGCGCAGTATCTGGCGGCCATCATTGCTCAGTTCGCTGTGGTGAATGAAGGTGACAGTAAGATTGTGCCCATTCCGGCGGAGACAGTGAATATTTATGGTGATGTCTATTTTGCCATCGCTCTTGGCGGAGCGGTCATCGCCGTTGTGTGCTTGGTGTTAACACCACTGCTTGTGCGTTGGACTCATGCGGATCAGAGTGAAGGTTCTTAGCAATGTGTGGCATAACGGGCGGAGTTTGGACGGATCCTCGCCGAGCCATTGATGCTAACATTTTGTGTTCGATGACCGACGCAATTCGGCACCGAGGTCCGGATGATAACGGTCATTGGTTCAGTCGTGTCCCCGCCTATCTCCATCAACCAGAGATCGGAGTTGCGCTTGGATTTCGCCGGCTTTCCATTATCGATTTGGTGGGCGGCCATCAACCGCTGTGCAATGAAGATGAGTCGGTATGGATCGTATTTAACGGTGAAATTTACAACTATCGCGAGTTGCGACACCGCCTCGAAGGTGCTGGTCATGTGTTTCGAACCGACTCAGATACCGAAACGATCGTGCACCTCTGGGAAGATCTCGGTCCGGATTGCGTGCAGCATCTCAATGGTATGTTTGCCATTGCGATATGGGATACCAAGAAAAGAACTCTGTTTCTCGCCCGCGATCGCTTGGGAAAAAAGCCGCTCTATTATTTTCACCGCCCCCATCAACTACTCTTTGGATCGGAACTGAAGGCTTTGCTTCAAGTTCCCGATTTCCCCAATCGTATCGATCCAAGAGCGATCGATATGTTTTTGACCTATCAGTATATTCCGCATCCCTACACCATTTATGAAGGCGTGCGGAAACTTCCCCCTGGTCATTATGCGGTCTATTCGCAAGATCGTCTGGAAGTCAAGAACTACTGGAATCTGGATCTCAATCGGGAAGTCCAATGGACCAGCGCGGCGGCGAGTGAAAAGCTGCAAGAATTGTTGACCGATTCTATCAAGTTAAGACTTCGCAGCGATGTTCCTTTGGGGGCATTCTTGTCCGGCGGCATCGATTCATCGCTCATTGTGCGTTTGGCTCAGGACCAACTCAGTCAACCGCTGCACACATTTAGCATCGGTTTTTCAGAAGCGGATTACGATGAGACCGTTTATGCACGAATGGTAGCTGAGGCGGTCGGTTCGATTCATCAGGAGTTTCGGGTAACACCGGATGCCGTGTCGATTTTAGATCGATTGGCTTGGCATTATGACGAGCCGTTTGGGGATTCGTCGGCGATTCCCACATGGTATCTCTCGGAATTGACGCGGAGGAATGTGACAGTTGCCCTGAGTGGCGATGGTGGGGATGAATTGTTTGGCGGTTACGATCGTTATCGTGCCCTGAAGATGTCTACTTGGCTCAAGAATTTGCCAGGTGTCTCGTTGCTGGGCCAAGGTTGGTTTCAATCGCTTCGGCCATCGGCCAAGCGAAGGAGTTTTCTGCGGCGGTTACAAAGATTTGGAAAAGCCCTTCATCAACCCCTCGATCGAAGGTACATGAACTGGATACAAATTTTTCCCGAGGAATTGCGCGGCGAACTTTATAACGATTCCTTCATGGAAAATCTTCCGGGCGAGGATCCCTTCTCCTTCTTTCAATCGGCGTGGAATCAAACGGCTAAGCGGGATTTGGTCAATCGGGCCAGCCTTTCGGATTTGATCACGTATTTACCCTGCGATCTGATGTGCAAAGTGGATATCGCGTCGATGGCTCACAGTTTGGAGGCTCGCCAGCCATTTTTGGATTATCGTTTGGTAGAGTTTGCAGCAAGTTTGCCGGGTAGTCTAAAGTTGAGGGGTTCGAAGGGTAAACGCATTCTGCGGGATACGTTCAATAAGCGACTTCCAGCAGCCATATGGAATCGTCCGAAGATGGGTTTTGGGGTACCCTTGGCCAAGTGGTTTCGCCACGACTTGCGTACTCGAGTGGAAGAAACGTTGCTGGCAGAGGACGCCTATTGCCGATCGTTGTTTCGACCCGATGCGGTTCGCGCATTGGTATCGCAGCATGTCAATGGGGAAGTGAATCATCAGTATCGATTGTGGCAATTGTTAATGCTGGAAACCTGGATGAGGTGTTGGAAACCAACCGTTCCCTAAAACCATACAGACCCTTTTTGGGAACAGCCTCTTATGGACAAGCCTATAAACTTGTTAAGCTACTGATACAACTTGCCTAACCCGCACGATCGCAATCCGCTGGCTCGTGCCCACCATTACTTCAGCAAATGTCAGGCTTGATTATGAAGGATACGTTAGCCGTTATTCTTGCCGGGGGAAAAGGAACGAGATTAGAGCCTCTGACCCGTGACAGAGCGAAGCCCGCCGTTCCATTCGGAGGCAATTATCGCATCATCGACTTTGTATTGTCGAATTGTCTCAACAGCGGTATGAAACGCTTGCTTGTGCTGACCCAGTACAAGGCGATGAGTTTGGATCGACATATCAATTTGGGATGGCGACATTACTTTTGCCGAGAGCTTGATGAGTTCATTGATGTTGTGCCACCGCAGCAGCGAATCGATGAGCAATGGTATCAAGGAACGGCGGACGCGGTTTATCAGAATATCTATGCGATTGAAAAAGTAAGGCCAAAGTACATCGTGATTTTGGCCGGCGATCACATCTACAAAATGAACTATCGTTCCATGGTCGATTATCACGTGGAGCGAGGGGCAGATCTTACCATCGGAGCTCTGAGAGTCGATCAAGAGTCGGCAAAACAATTTGGGGTGATGCAAGTCGATTCTGAAAATCGAATCAAGGGCTTTCAGGAGAAACCCGCAAATCCGTTGACCATTCCGGGTGACCCGAATCACTGCCTCGCCTCTATGGGCATTTATGTCTTCACGGCTCGATTTTTGTTTGATCAACTGCTGCGCGACGCAACCGAGATCGATAGCCAGCATGACTTCGGAAAAAATATCATTCCTTCGATCATCAACCAGCATCGCGTCTTCGCGTTTCCTTTCCGAGATGAGAATAGAAAGCAAGATGCCTATTGGCGGGACGTCGGTACACTCGACGCCTACTACGAAGCGAATATGGACCTGATTGAAGTCGATCCAGTCCTTAATCTGTATGATGAAGATTGGCCGATACGTACCTTCCAGCCCAATATTCCGCCACCGAAGTTCGTGTTCGGTAGTTACGGAGGTGGCGATCGTTGTGGGCATGCACTCGATAGTATCATTTGTCCCGGAACTATCATCAGCGGTGGTCGAGTCGATCGAAGTATTCTGGGGACACGTTGCCGAGTCAACAGTTATTCGCATATCTCCGATAGCATCTTGTTGGATCGAGTCGAAATCGGCCGGCATGTTCGAATCCGTAGAGCGATTATCGATAAAGGTGTAAAGATACCGAGCGGAATGGAAATCGGATTCGATGCTGAAAGAGATCGTGCCAGAGGTTTTACTGTGAGTCCCTCCGGCATTACGGTAATCAGTCAAACGGATGCAGTGCGATTGCAAGAGGGGGAGAATGACTACGGAAATGATCCCTCAGAAATTGCAACGTTCCTGTAGTTATTGCCGCGAAGGTCGTGGGCATTGGTCGTTGAGCGGAAGTTTTGAGCGGAAATCATGGACTGGCGGGTCAGAAATAGAATCTGGTCCCATCGAGTGAGGAAGACCTATGGATGCACTGGCGAACCCGATTTTTTTTGTAGGCATTGCGTCCGGGGTGTGCACTTTGTTTTTTGGAATTTGGTTGGGCACACGCATCGGTCGCAGTCGCGAAAGGATTAGTGCGCGGATCCTATGCGAACGCATTCAATTCATGGCCCAGCAATTGGCCAGTATGGCCAGCAACGTCGGATCTGATGTTCGGCTCTACAATGGTCAAATCAGTGACTTCCAAGTACAAGTCAATGGCATTCGGAATGCTCGTGAAAAACGTTCCTCCCTACTCAACGATGTGACTATGGGGCAAGCCGAAGATGATGTGACGCTTCTGCTCCAAGCTATCCTGCAGGTCAACGAAGGGATGAAGCAACGTTTGGATGAAACCGAAGCGCGGCTGGAAAGCCACGCACAGGCAATGCAATCGTACATCACTGAAGCCCGGACCGATGCGCTCACTGGGCTCCAAAATCGTCGGGTCCTGGATCAAACCATGGATCAGATTTATATGGACGCTACGCGGGGATCCTCGCGAGAAATGTCATTTGTCTTGCTTGATGTGGACAACTTCAAAAAGTTCAATGATCAGCATGGTCATCAAGCCGGGGATGAAGTTTTGAAAGAAGTTGGCCGGCGCCTAATAGAGACCGCTAGCGGTGCTGCAGTAATCGCTCGATATGGAGGAGAAGAGTTCGCCGCAGTTTTACCCTATGGCCTCGAAAAAGCATGCAAGGTGGCGGAAGAGATCCGGGCGGCGATTGAAACGCAGCCCATCGCGATTGATGGTAAACATCTAAGAATCACCGCTAGCCTGGGGGTGGCGTTATGTGAGCTCTCCGAGAAACCTAAGGGATGGGTGCGCCGAGCCGATTCCGCTCTGTACGCTGCGAAAGGCATGGGACGGAATATGGTAGCCTACTATCACGGCGGGAATTGCCTCCCCTATGGCGAACGAGCCAGAGGAGTGCCCGAAACGCCCGTAGTGGTCAAGCAAAACAACCCACCGCCGACCACTGCGAATCAAGAGATCGAATTGAAAACCAACAATGTCCGAGCGGAGGCGGCTTTCGTAGTCCCAACGCTGGTGGACACTCAAAACACCCCAGCAGTCGTCCGCTCGGCCTCTCCGGTAAGCCAACCCAAGCCGGCTGAACCTACGCGCTCTGTGGAAGAAACGCTTCAGGCAGAAGTCGAACTTCTCAAGGTCGAAGCGGCTAAGGCGAAAGTGCAACGACGGCTCGATGCGATTGTCCGTGAAGAAAATTTACGCCGCTGATGCTAGGGAGTATCTGCGGAAGACTCTATCCACCGCCCCACCGGCAAGTAACCGCTCCAGAGCAACGCATGAGAACCAGGCATTAAGCCTTGGTTGAACTCCGCACCCTTAAGCACATCTTCTTGGCTTGGAGGAAACTGTTCGGCCCACAGGGCTGTCAAACTCCGTCTCCAAGCCTCCTGCGGTGAATGATCGTTCCATTCCAAGAGGTAGCGTTTCAGCAGTGTATGCGCCGCAGAGCCGGCACCATTCCAGCGATGCAGTAGCCCTTGCTTGGTTCCGCTCATCATCAACGCCATCGCAGGCAAGAACAGCTCATCGCCATTTCCCAAGTTGAGCGTCGCCGCACCGCTGCTCCAGCCGGGTACCAGCAAAACTTCCGGAGACAACAGAGGGGAAGTTATCAAGTCGTTCCAGGTAATGCGTCCTTTCGCTTCGATTTGATCGAACCAAGCGGATCCGAGCGTCGTATTACTCTCAATCGCTCGACATGCGGCCAACAGCAACGATGGACGGGCGCGATAAAGGTTGACTGGAATAATCTCCTTGATTGGCTGTAAGACTTTTACGCTGGGGACTTCATTTTCAAATTCAATCGCCTTTTGAGCTTCTTCCGTCTGATCTTTGCCACCGAAGAAAGAGGCATTCCAGACCGCTCCATCCCAAGTCGCAGTCGGCTGTTCTTTCTGTTTCTCCAGAAGTTGATCATTGCGACTCAATGCTCCAAAGCAATTTAAAGCGAGGGACGCCGTAGGCGAAAAAGTGATATCTCGCTGTTCAATCCAACGGGGGCCATCGAGTTGCTCGGCAGGAAGCATCGCAAAGGGAACGTACCATACCCAACCCTCGGGCACGATGACCAGTTTGGTATGATCTTTCAAGGCTAATCGCAGGTTATCTGGAATCAATCCGGCGTGCAGTTCCTCGGCGGCCTGTTGCCAAAGTTTGAAATCATCCGAAATAAACTTACGGTTCTTTTCTTTGCCTAATCCCAGCATGGTTAAAAGCTTGATCAACTTCCTTTCCAATTCTAAAGAGGGAGCGATTTCAAAACGCTCTATCCCATTTTGGGTAATCAGAAAAGCATCAAGTCGCTGACCCTGTTCGCTAGGCATCATCACAAATCGAAGAATGGCTTCGGCCGGATGAAGTTTCTCAGCGATAGCGTCAACTTCGACCGAACCCACGATGGTGCTGGGTAAGGCGATACGCGATACCGCTAGTAAATGAAGCAAATTTTCAAGTTTGGAAGAGACGATTTCCAAGTCCTTGAATTGCTGCAATTCATTTTTGCTATGCTCAATTCTTTCCCACGCAATTTTTTGTTGTGCGATCAAGGGGATAAGGCTATCTCGTTGCTTTGTCAGTACGCTGAGATCTGGAATACGTTGCAGCACTTGCTTTCGAAGCAACATTTGCGATTGAGATAAATCTTTTTCTGACGCGAGTATGATTTGGCGAGTCGCAGTCAAGCGATGTTTCCACGGCAGGGCCTGCATGAAGCGACGCTGCGTCTGCTGTTCAAAAAGGGATAGATAGCCATCCGCAGACGAACGGCGGAATTTTAAATCGTCAAAAAAATTCCAAGCGGCACTCTGGTCCGACTGCAGCAATGCTAATGATTCTAATGGCTCCACATTCCAAGTATACGGATCATCGCCCAGAAGTGTTTCGAGAGAGCGAAGAGTCTCGTCGACCGAAAGAATATCACGTTGATGCAGATCGATCGTTTGGGCTAGGCGATATTGAAGCGTAGATGTAATTCCCGTGTTATTGTTGGTTTGAAAAAAGGACATTGCAGTTAGCATCGAAGCATTGCCCGGCGCGATTTGGCCGCGGGAAAAGTCGGCTAACGCAGATGCGTAAGCAAGCTGACTGATGACGCGAGGCAAGAGGACTCCTCGACTGCGCGAAGCGGCTAGTGCTGTTTTCCCCATCGTATCGCTGCCACCGGGGTTGCCGATGCAAGCGGCTAGTTCACTCCCGGCTGCCAAAGCATAACAAACGGGCATCCGGCGCTGCTTGCGGCTCCATCCTGCGATACCCTGCAAAACATTTATCGGTGCAGCATCTAATGTGATGCAACCGACCGCGCCGATGCGTGATGATATCTCGGCTAGAACTTGGTACTGCTCCCACTGAGCTGCGCTCAAGGATGCCTCCACAAGCAACTGCGAAGCCAGTGGATACTTTTTGTCGCGAATTTGAAGATCGGCTTGAGCCAAAAGCGCGACGGGCGTGGAGGGATGATCAACACGATCTGGAGTGCTTTGAGACTGACTGAGCGTTTGCAGGGCTTTGACGTAATCCCCTGCGCCATATTCGGCTAGTCCTAGATTGACCCGAATGCCCGCATCGATCCAAGCGACACCCGTTCCAGGCTCAGATTGTAGGGCGGTTTGGAAATTGGAGGTTAAAGTGTAGTGGGGAGAAAGAGAACCGAGGATTTGGTTGCGGCGAAATTGGGCAAAGGCTAACGTCCGCAGAACTTCTCCGATATCGATGCGAATCACCTCGGCGGGAATGATAACCCCGCCGCGACGCACCGCTTCGAGAGTATCCAGTTGGCCAACCGTGCACGGAATAAACCGCGGGAGGCCTACGAACGTGCTCCCACGCTGGCTGTTGCCCCACTGAATTCCGCGTGTGGCTGCAGTATTATTTGCCCCCCCGACGCCCCCTAAATTATTGGCATTGATCCGGACCGACCAGCCGCTGGATTGAACCTGAAGAGTTAAGGCTGCCTCATACTGCTGCAATGCGAGTGTCAAATTGCCTTGCTGATAGTAGCATTCGCCGGTCATGACCAGCGGGGCAATGCTATCGATAAAGCGAAGGGTTCCGACCCGCCAAGAACGCTGAAAGGCCTCACGGAATCCTGCAAGGGCTTCCTCTAACTCACCGTTTTCTAAGCTGGTTATAGCCAAATAGTATTCTTGGCTTGGAAACTGTTTCGGCGAGCCAGACCCACCTGGATTCTGGGCCGCAGTTGTTGATGCTAGCAACAAGACTCCAAGTGTGGAGGTCAAAAAGATCCCCCAAGAGGTGAGCGGCTTGGAAATGAAAGAGGGGGAATCGTAGGGCATAAGATCAATTCCGCCAGCGCAAAAATTAGGTGAAAAATCGCCAAGGCGACTGCGGCCTTCCATGAAGAATTGTACCAAATCCGCCGATAAATCCCGTAGAAAAAGTGGGGTAATCTTTAACGCTTTTTCTCGAAGTGCCGAAAAAGGGGTCAACCCGGCGAAGGAAACTCGCCGATATCGTAAGAGGATTGTTGGTGGTCGCCGTGCGCGGCGTACTTCCCAATTGACCCGATACAATTCATCGACGGTGGGCATCCGAAGGGATTTAGGAGAGACATCCATGGAAGCGACAAAACAAGACACCAACTGGACCTTCGTTCTGGCTGGTTTGACGTTGGTTGGTGGTTTGGTCACTTCGACCGGTTGCCAAGTATCGGTGTCTGGCCAGACTCTTCCGAGCGCTTATTACTTGCATGACGATGTGCAATATTTCCCTGCTGGACCTGAAAACAAGCTGGCCAATGAGACGGCCGCTTTGAAAGCCGCTGCTGCTGAGGCCAAATCGCAGCAAGGTCGCTAAGATTTGAATCAACCTAGCCCGCTCGCCAGCGGTTGGTAAATCAACGATAATACATCCGGCACTCCCGAGAAGTTACGTTCTTGTGGGGTGTCGTGAAGTGCAACGCGTTGAAGGATCTTGTTCGTCAAGGCTGGGGTTGCGGATGCGGGCGTGTGGTGTTTGTCCATTTTGCGGATTATTGTGCAGCGGCATCTCATTGGATTCGCTGTCGGGTGATTCGCGTACGTCCATTGCCACGGATTCTAATTGCGAACGGGCGACTCGCGGATGGCAATTGTCACAGCCCAATGCTTCATGGCATTTAAAGCCGCTGAGACATGGTCGCGTAGTCGCGGCCGACATGGCTCTCAAGGAAGCATCGCAGCAAATCGCCGCTGCACGGCGTACTCTTTTTTTGGGTTTGGGCACGGATGTAGCCGGCATGCGGCAAATCGTTGACTATGCGCGCACGGTCGGCGGAGTTCTCGATCACCTGCACAGCGATGCACTGCAAGCAAACCTGTCGCTGATGCAGCATGCGGGTTGGATTGCAACAACGCTATCCGAAATACGATTTCGAGCTGATGTTATCGTGCTAGTTGGAGACTCCTTGCTGGAACGTTTTCCACGTTTGCTTTCCTTGTTAACGGATAAGACCGAACCGAAATCAGCAGATGTACCGAAGCTCTTTTGGTTTGGTACCGATGACCTTCGATTTCGTACGCAAGCCATGTTGCTGCCGCATGTTCAAGCGATCTCGTTGAAAAAGAGTGATTGGCTTCCTGCGCTCACTTCGCTCCTGCTGCACACAGGCTCTCCGCAAAATGGTGACTTCGATTCAAATGTCGCATCCTGGGGTAGTTCCGAGTCCTTTATCCCCTTGGCAAGGTCTTTGCCATCCGCCCACTATGCTGCTTGGATTTGGTCCGCGGCGGACTTTTTGTCGGAAGGGGATGATTTAATTCTCGATTTATTGGTAAGGCTGGTAGCAAAACGAAATGAGACTTCGCGAGCGGCCGTGTTACCGTTAGCGGGGTCAAACGGAGATACCACCGCTCAGCAAGTATGTACATGGAAGACGGGCTTTCCATTGCGCCAAGCGATCCAGCAGCATTTAAGTGACTACCAGCCTCATCGATTTCGTGCGCTGGATGTCTTGAAACGACAAGATTGTGATGCGGCCATCTATGTCTCTGCGTTTGAGCCCATAGAACCTCCGGAGGAATTTTGGGGAGTCTCTGGTGTAAAAGTGGTTGTGGGCCATCCCGCACTGAAGTGCGCGACGAGAGCGGATTATTTTTTTCCTAGCGGTATTCCTGGTGTCGATCACGAGAGTCATTTGTTTCGCGGTGATGGAGTCACGATCATCTCAGTGGATCGTAAACGCGATTCACTTGCGCCGCCGGTAGCGGAATGGTTTGGAAAGTTGCTGAACCAGGACAAAGATGCAGCATTTTCCCAGTCGTACCCCCAGGTGTGAAACAGAGAGGGTGATGACATGTGGACTCGGTTGCGAGGTGGGAAAGTTTATGATCCTGGGGGAGGCCATCCTGCCACGGTGCGCGATCTCTGGATTTGTGATGGGGTCATCGCCGAGCCTGCGCGGGGTCAAACCGCGGATTATGAAATTGATGTCCAGCATTGTATCGTGATGGCGGGGGCTATCGATATGCATACGCATATCGGTGGCGGCAAAGTCAATCTGGCACGGATGCTGTTGCCGGAGTGGCAACAGTCCCGTTTTGCTCCGGCGGAACGCTGGGAAGACCGACCCAAATTGGGCCCTGTTCCATCGACGATCACGACTGGGAGTCGTTATGCAGAGCTCGGATATACGACTTGTTTTGAACCAGCCGTCTTGCCGGTCAATGCGCGACATTCGCATCTGGAAATGGCCGATACTCCATTTTTGGATACCGGCGGTTACGCCATGTTGGGCAACGAAGATTTTTTGCTGCAATGTCTAGCGGAGAAACGACCGCAAGCAGAGATCAATGATTTGGTAGCTTGGACACTCCACAGCACTCAATGCCTCGGTATCAAAGTGGTCAATGCGGCTGGTATCAATGCGTTCAAGTTCAATCAGCGTTCGTTGAATGTCCAAGAAGCCAATCGGCGGTATGGAGTGACCCCTGCGCAGGTATTGAGAGCACTGTGCAGAGCGGTGGACGAATTGGGTGTACCTCATCCGTTGCATGTTCACGCGAGCAATCTGGGGATGCCCGGAAATATTGAGTCAACACTTGCTACTCTTGAAGCAACAGCGCCGCATCGTGTTCATCTTACCCATGTGCAGTTTCATGCATATGGTTCCGAGGGAGTGCACGGGATGAGTTCGGCCGCCGCGCGTCTGGCCGAAGCCGTCAATGCGAATCCGCGACTTACGGTGGATGTAGGCCAAGTGGTTTTCGGCCAAACCGTCACGATATCGGGTGATATCATGTTCCAATTTCAGCAAAGGGGCAATGCGAAACCGCGCAAGCCTTGCATCATCGATATCGAATTGGAAGGAGGCTGCGGAGTTGTCCCGTTCCGCTATGAACAAAAGCAATTTGTCAATGCGTTGCAATGGACGATCGGCCTAGAGATTCTTTTGTTGGTGACGGACCCTTGGAGAGTTTTTCTGACAACCGATCATCCCAATGGTGGATCGTTCACCAGCTATCCTCATTTAATCGCTTTACTCATGGACCGCAGTTATCGTGACAGGATTTTGGCAGAGCTTCATCCTGATGCGGTGGCATCTAGTTCTTTGAAAGGTATCGAGCGAGAGTACTCGCTTGAGGAAATTGCCATCATGACGCGGGCTGCGCCAGCTCGTATCTTGGGTTTAAAAAATCTTGGTCATCTCGGTCCGGGCGCGCAAGCCGACATCACCATTTATCGACCTCAAGCGAATATCGAAGCGATGTTTGCTTGTCCCCATTTAGTTTTAAAGCGTGGGAAGGTGATCGTGCGCGATGGGGTGATCGTCGATTGGGCTGGTGGAGCGACTCATACCATTCGACCGCAATGGGAAATCGCTGGAGTTGAACGCCTTCGCGAATATGTGGAACAACATCACACGTTGGCGATGGAGCAATTTGTTATAACAGATGAGGAGTTAGAATTAAGGATTGGTTCTCCCCTACAAGTGCATCCTTTACTTCATTCCCGGCGCGGCTAGTGGATCGATACGAACCAGCAGGAACGGAAATCCATCATGATCATCAATGGTATAGATATTGAAGATACTTTTGCTGAAGCATTCGGCATGAAAGTATCCCGATTGATCATCACCGCGCTTGAGCCAGCTTGGGCCAAGCGGGCTGCTGCGGCGGTGACCGGATTTGCGACTTCAGTGATTGCTTGCGGAGTCGAAGCGGCGATGGAGTGCGAAATTGCTCCCGAAAATACGCCGGATGGAAGACCGGGCGTTTCGGTGTTATTCTTCGGTGTGTCCACCAAGGAGTTAGAGAAACAATTGCCGCGGCGGATCGGACAATGTGTGCTTACTTGTCCTTCAACGGCCCTATTCTCCGGAATGGATGGGGAAAGAAGAATTGGCTTGGGGGGAAAGATACGTTATTTCGGTGATGGCTATCAGATGTCCAAGGTCATTGATGGTCGCAGATTTTGGCGTATTCCCGTCATGGATGGTGAGTTTCTTTGCGAGGACTCCACGGCTGTTTGTCCCGCTGTGGGAGGTGGTAACTTTCTGATCATCGCGCGAGATCAGCGGACGTGTTTACATGCTTGTGATGTCGCCTGTGAGGCCATTGATCCGATCGTGGGGGTGATCGCACCATTCTTCGGGAGTGCCACGCGGTCCGGTTCGAAAGTTGGCTCAAAATATAAAATGCTCAGCGCTTCGACCAACGAAGCGTTTTGCCCATCACTGCGTACTTTGGTACGGTCGGAATTGCAGGAGGGTGATGGTGCCGTGTTGGAAGTTGTGATCGATGGTTTGACCGCGGACCACGTTCGTCAGGCGATGCGGGTTGGAATTGAGTCGGTATGTCGATTGGGACGCGAAGGTGGTATTCGAAAAATTACGGCGGGCAATTATGGCGGCAAGTTGGGCCAGTATCACTTCCGTTTGCATGAGGTGCTCGCATGAGCGGAGTCGAATTAACGTTGCGGCATCACTTTGAAGGAACGTTGGATGCTTCACCCATTCTTCCCGAGCGATTATTGACCCTAAATCAGGCCGATATCGAACGTACACCACTCGAAGTCGGTGGGCGGAATCTTGTTATGGGCGATTTATTTTCGATCGCAGTTCTCGAATCTACTGCGCTCGTCATTCAAGGCCCGGTGATGAACAGTTATCGCTGGGGAAGAGAAATGTCGTCTGGACATTTGATCGTGGAGTGCGACATTGGCGATGAAGCAGGGTTGACCATGCGCGGCGGTACGCTTGAGATACGTGGTAGTGTTGGCCATCGTTTGGGCTGCGGCATGCAGGCAGGTCGTATCCAGATAACCGGTAACGCGGGCGATTTTGTCGGTTGCCCTGAGATGGGAAAACGCCGAGGTATGCGCGGTGGGCTGATTGCGATTGAGGGCAATGCGGGAGATCGACTTGGTGATTGCATGCGTCGCGGCACAATTGTTGTGCACGGTAGTGTCGGCGATTATGCGGCAGCCAGAATGATTGCTGGTACGATTGCAATCTGCGGGAACCTAGGCAAACAGGCTGGTGTCATGATGCGGCGTGGAACCGTTTGGGCGCCGCGTGTAGAAGCAGCCAATCTATCCGGTACATTTTCGGCCGCCCAGCATGTGCAATTGCCCCATTTGACCCTCTGGTATCGTTGGTTGTCGACGATCGATTCACGTCTTTCCCAATGGCGAACTCACGAGAATTATGCCCAGCGCTGGTTGGGTGATCTGTCTGTTCAAGGCTTAGGTGAGATCTTATCCCCTGCCCCAAGATAGCGTGACTGTAAGAATTGGAGTTGCTGATAGAGCATTCTGACCGACGGCATTGGCGAACCGATCGCTTCTGCTGCCGCCAGCGGGCGAGCATAAATCGCTTCCAGTTCCATCGGTCGATGGTTGAGGTAATCCAGTCGCATGCTGCTATCGTAGGGGACCATCGATTTGGTCTGTTCCATCAGCTTTAAGGTAAACTCCGCTTCGATCGATTTCCCACTGGCGTTCGCAGCAGATCGCACCTGTTCCATCAGAGCGAACACGAGTGCTTCGGAAGCTGGATGGCTCATGATTTCGTACGTGGACGCGTTCAGCACCACGCTCAATCCATTGTAGGGAATATTCCACATGAGTTTGCGCCAGCGAGCTTCGAGCATATCGGGGATGATTTGCATATCGATACCAGCTCGCTGAAAGTCCGCGGCAATTTGTTCCGCGATGCGGTGATTTCTGGCGTAGCCCACGGAGTCTGGCGAGGACCAGCCGAGCGTGATGCGTCCGAAGTCCAAATGATGGATGCGTCCCGGGCCGATTTTGTTGCTGCACAAGAAGCAGCAGCCCCCCAGAACTCGCCCTTTCCCGAGGTATTGTTCGAGTTCCTGTTCGATACCGAATCCATTTTGCAAAACGACAATAACGGGTTCACCGGGAGTTTCGCGGATCAGCTTTAAAAGTTCCGCGTTATCCGTGGTTTTGGTCGCAATCAGCAGCACATCTACCACGGGTAATTGTGCGATCTGGGAAACGACATTCACGGGGTGCAGGTGAATATGTTGATCGCGAGTTTGCAAATGAAAACCCGCCTGACGGATCTGAGCGTAATCACTTCGAGCGACAAAGTGGACCTCGCCTCCGGCGTGGGCCAGCATAATGCCATAATAGCCCCCCAGCGCACCGGAACCGAGTACTGCGTAGCGGATTTGCGGTCGGGCAGTTTCAGAGACTGGGGTCATTTTGCATCGGCCATGGCGTTCAGCGCAATAACGGCACGATTCTGCTCTTTCTCAAGATAGAGTCGTCCATACTTCACATTGACATGATCCCAAGGAAGTTTGTCGTTGAGCTGATAGGGTTCATGCATTTGTTTTTCAATATCGATTCCCGCGTCATGCAGAGCAGTCCACCAGCGTTCGGGAACCAGGTTCTCTGTCCAGCCGTCCATCCGAGCGCCACGTCGCCAAGCAAGTTCAATTGCCGCACCCGTTCGTCGATCGCCACGAGAGAGAACACCTTCGAGCAAACTGGTTTCGATGTTATGGCACTTGATGGTCACAGATCGAATGGTTTTCTTGCTGTAAAGATATTTGTGTGCCCATGCAAAATACTCGCGACGCTGCATACCGTTCCATTGATAGGGCGTATGGGCTTTGGGTACAAAGTTGGAGACGCTTGCTGTGACCTTTGCGTATCGTCCACGAACTTCCTTACCGATTTTGGCGATGGTTTCGGCCATTTCAACAATCCCATCTAAATCGACAGGACGCTCACCGGGCAAGCCGCAAAGAAAATAAAGTTTGACACTCTCATAGTTATTTCGGAAGGCCGTACGGCAACCTTCGTAGAGATCTTCATTTTTGATCTTTTTGCGAATTTGTTCTCGCATATCATCGCGAGCGACTTCCGGTGCCAAGGTCAAGCCACTGCGTCGATCGTTGCCTACCAATTCGGCCAAGGTCCGCAGTTGTTCGTTGACTCGCAGACTGGGTACGGAAACACCGACACCCAGCGGTTTAAACTCAGCTTTAAGCCGAGTGACTAGTTCTTGAAAGTGAGGATAATCGCTGCTTGATAGTGAGAGTATGCTGATTTCATTGAAGCCCGTGTTGCGATAGCTTTCCAGGGCCGCGTTAATAATCGTATCAACTTCGCGAATACGGAGTGGACGTTTAATGACCGTGCTTTGACAGAAACGGCATTGCCACGGACAGCCGCGCATGATTTCGATGGCAATTCGATCATGAACGCATTCGACCAGAGGGACAACAGGCTTGACGGGAAGTGGGATGGAATCCAAGTCGCGAATAACGGAGGGTTCAACGGTCTCTGGGATATCGGGCCGTGAGCGATTCAAGGCGATCAAGCGACCTTGGTGGTATTCGGGGATATAGAACCGAGGTACGTAGGCATACGGGAGTCGTTGAGCCATTTCAGCCAGAGCTTCTTCGCGTTGACGCTGTCCCGCTTCTCCTTCGAAGTACTGGCCATCGCGTTGGAGAATAT
>JBIKMB010000276.1:0-7024 GCA_044359485.1 Pirellulaceae bacterium
TAGCCATCAGTTGCAAGACATAGGAATTGTAGTTTTTAATTTCAACTGTCAGCTCTTCGAGCCTTCGATGGAGGCTCTTTCAATCCTCGCACTCACCCTTTATCCGATGAAAATATTTCAAACTACGGCCAAACTACTGGGATTTCTTGCGAGTGTCGTGTTGGGGCAACATGCTTTGACACAAGAGTTTCCTTGGATTGCCGATGACAAGATTGCACGCATCGATGCAAAGTGGACGGAAGAGAAAATTCAAATCGATGGCATACTCGACGAAAAAGCTTGGCTCGAATGCGCGCCATCGCGAAAGTTTGTGGATTTGATCAGTGGTGAGGAGACCGCTTATTCCACCACCGTAAAGTTGCTGTGGGACAACGAGAATCTCTATGTGGCTTATGATATCGAAGAGCCGAATGTGCAAGGAAAGTTTACGGAACGAGATAGTCCGATTTACCAAGATAATGATGTCGAGATTTTTATTGCCGGCGAAAATGCCTATTATG
Organism: Pirellulaceae bacterium; assembly: GCA_044359485.1. GTDB lineage: Bacteria > Planctomycetota > Planctomycetia > Pirellulales > Pirellulaceae > JAFLCP01. The sequence goes on from JBIKMB010000276.1 coordinate 501, forward strand.
AATTTGAGATCAATTCCTTGGGAACGATTTACGAAGGACTCTTTGTTTGGCAGAGTGATTTTGAAAAGAGTGGTTTAGCGCAACTTAAAGAGCTCGATCGAAATAATCCAGCCCTAAGATTTCAGGAATTCAATGGCGTTGGCTTTACCAAACATCCCCGAGGTAAACGCTGGGCATTCTTGGGTTGGGATTATGCGGGAGCGAGAAGTGCGGTGGCCGTTCAAGGAACGCTGAATGACGATCGTGACCGGGATCGCGGCTGGACGGTCGAACTGGCGTTTCCCTGGAGAGGGATGAAGTTGCTCAATTATGGCAAACCGCGTGCTTTGCCTCCGAATCCCAACGATCAATGGCGAATCGATTTCTCAAGGTTCAATCAGTACAAGGTGCGTCCACCGCAGGCAGACTCTGGCGGATGGGCGTTGAGCCGTCATGGGATTTGGGATTCCCATATTCCGGAATACTTCCCGTATGTGAAGTTTTGCAAGCCGTAGTCGAGTCGGGCTGGAGACGGTGGAGGAGATGGACTGGCATACTCATTCTGAGGAAATTACAGCGAGGCTCTTAGAATGGGTGGTTTTTTGTGCAGGTTTTGTGAAGTCGATCTGCGAGAAAACGGAGAAGTAGCATGCAAATCTACGCCGAAGTAGATATGATAAAGGCGGTTGAATTACCAGCCGACGGTGTGGCACGCACTTTCACTCGATCCTCCGTTTTACCCCCTCCAATCGAAATCGCTTTTTCCCAGCACTGGGCAAGTCCTTTTAACAATTGTTGAATGCAGGACTTTCTGGGCAACGGGCTCGCCGAGCTCTTTGGTTTTGGGCTTTTCAGGATTTGGGTAGATCTTCCGATGTGGGCGTAATCACTGAGCGGACCCATTCACAACTCGCGTTGCAATTCGAATAGCATTGAAAGGACCAAATATGGCAAAATCAACACGTCGTGGTTTTATGCAAACCACATCGATGGCAGGCTTCGGATATTTTGTGGCTGCGGGGAGTCGCCCGGCGGTTAGCAATTCCGCTCTTGAAACATTGAATGTCGCCTCGATTGGCGTTGGCGGAAAAGGTGGTAGTGATTCGGATAATGCGGCCCAGTTCGGACGTGTCGTTGCGATCTGCGACGTCGATCGCAAGACGCTTGAGAACAAAGGCAATTCGGACAAGTTCAAGGAAGCAGAGCGATTCACGGATTATCGTGAGCTGTTTGCCAAGCATGGCAAGAACATTGACATTTGCACGGTCAGCACCCCGGACCATATGCATGCCCCTGTCACTTTAGATGCGATGCGTTTGGGTATCAGCTGCTACACCCAAAAGCCATTGACTCGCACTATTTATGAAGCACGTTTGTTGGCAAACGTGGCCAAGGAAACAGGCGTATGCACGCAGATGGGCAATCAGGGTACGGCGTTGAGTTCCTCGCGTGAGGCAATCGCTCAGATTCAATCGGGCGTGCTCGGCACTTTGAAGGAAGTTTATGCGTGGTCGAACCGACCTGTGTGGGCACAGGGCCCCGGTCGTCGCATGGACCTGAAGAAATTTGAAGAGCAGGCAATCGCAGAAGTCAAGAAAGATGAGCCTGATGCGAAGACCGAAGAAGTTGCCGAGTTGGTCAAGAAGATAGTGGCCAAGAAGAAAGAAGAAATCGGACGAGCACTTGAGAACGTCGATTGGAAGAGTTGGATCGGCATTGCACCTTATCGTGAATTCTGGCCTGGTTTGTACCATTCCTTCCAGCACCGCGGTTGGTGGGATTTCGGAACCGGAGCGTTGGGCGATATGGCCTGCCATCAGCTTACCGTTCCATTTGCCTCTTGCGGATTGCGCGATCCAATCTCCGTCGTTGCTAAGACCACTGGACACGATTTCGACAGCTTCCCAGCGAGTTCGATTATCAAGTTTGAGTTTCCTGAAACCGCCGAACGCCCCGCGATTCCTTTCTGGTGGTATGACCGTCGTGGCAATAAGCCACCGATGGAAGTCTTCAGCAAATGGGGAATCAACAAGGTTTCCGATAGCGGTGTGCTGGTCGTTGGTGAAAAGGGAGCCTTCTACAGCTCCGATGATTATTGCGGCGTGTATGAACTGCGCGGTGTTGAGAAAGTCAAAGTGGACTTCGAACCGGCAGAAGATAAAGGCAAGGGTAATGACGTCAACAATATGTGGGAACTGTTCCGCGCGAAGATCGCGGGCGATCCTATGATTGCCAAATCGAACTTCATCAATCGAGCCGGTCCTCTGACCGAGACCATTCTGCTCGGTAATCTAGCCGTTTGGGCTGCCTCAACGGGTGGTGCCAACGGTGAAATGGGCGAATGGGGCGAGAAGGTTGAGTGGGACGCCAAGAACCTCAAAGTCACCAATCTCGATTCGCTCAAGACGCCTCACGTTGCTGATCTGATCAAGCCAAAGTATCCTGAAGGATATCGCTTGGACTAGTCTCAGCTTCTGTTGATGTAGCCACAGATCGATAACGAAAGCTTCCAGCACCGCGTCGAAATAAGCAGTGCTGGAAGTTTTTTTGATGAATCATAAGAGCGAGTTTGACTCGCACGTCGAAAAGGTAACTTTGAAATGAAATGGCATGTGAATTATCGTTCGCTGTTGGGTCGATCCTTCGTTGTACTATGTTCCACCTGGGGCTTGCAAGCTGCAGGAAGCGGGTTCGGAACTGTCCCCGCACTCTATGCTCAGGAAGCATCGGAAACACCGCAAGCCGACGCAACTGACGTTGCCGCCGCTCAGTCGCGATTGAAGGAACTAGGTAGCAATGCCAAAGTAACGGTTGCCAACGGCAAGTTGACCGAGATCGTCATTCAAGATGGCGCGTCGATCACCGCCGAAGATGTCGCCTTGTTCGGCAAGCTTAAAGCCTTAACCAAATTGCAGATCTTCAATTGCCGCGAATTCAATGATGAAATGGTAGCCAGCCTCACTGGACTGACACAACTGGATACGCTGGCCGTCACGAATTCCGTTATCACCGACGCTGCCGTGCAAAGCATCGTCGAAGCTTTCCCGAATTTGATCGACTTGGATCTGTCGTCCAACACGAATATGTCGAGTAGTGTCATGCGAGCGATCTCTTCGCTTACTAAACTGCAAAGATTAACCCTTTTGCAAAACCGCTTTAACGATATTAGCACTCGGCGTTTGTCCAAGCTTGAGGATCTACGTGCGTTGGATTTGCGCGGCAATATGGAAGCGGGCGACATGACCCTGGAAGTACTCGGCGAACTTCCCAAATTGACCGCTTTAAAACATCGCAGCACCGCGGTTTCTGACGTTGGTTTAGAGCAACTTTGCAAAAGCAAAACGTTGAATTCATTGCTTTTGCAAGACTTTGCCATTTCAAGCGAATCGGGTAAGCACTTGGCGAGTTTAGAGAAACTTAATTCATTGGAAATTTTCCGCTGCCAAGGCTTTGGAACCGAAGGTGTTTTGGCTCTCAAAGGCCTCAAGCTGAATCGTTTGACGCTGAGAGATCTGCCAAACGTCAGCGATCCAGCACTGGAAGTACTTGCCGACCTCCCCGCGCTAAAGCGTTTGTATTTGCACGAAATCGCTTCGATCTCCGACGATGGTTTGAAAAATCTACAGTCCGCCCAATCGCTCGAACTGCTCGACATTTGGAGCGTTCCCAAGATGACCGATGCGACCATCGACATTATTGCCAAACTGCCAAATCTCAAAGAACTCTCGATTCGCGAGACGGGAGTTTCTGAAGCGAGTGTCGAGAAGATTCTGGCAATGCCCAAACTGCAATCACTAACCTTTAAGAACAATGGAAATCTGTCGGAAGCCAACATCGCCAAACTCAAAGCCAAGAAATGGACTAAGCTTGACTTAGGCGGAGGAGCCGCTGAGCCCGCTCAGTGAAACGCGGGATTGAAATCCGCGCCTCTAATTTTGGCAGATAAGTTGACTGCCGACTGGTATGAGTTGGACATTAGAGCCGGATTTATGCGTGCCGGAAAACACTGGGATATCACAGATTTTGCTCTGACATAGCCAAAATGTTGCTGTGAAGAAATCTTACGACAATGATAGACGCTCGATCCTTAAGGTCTTTTAAAGGCTATCCTTGAATCTTTCCTTTGCGCTTGTGCCGATTGAACCACGTAGTACGGCTCATGCGATTCAAGGAAAAAGCCAATGTTCAGAGCGCCTGCGATTGCTAGCATTGCATGGTTGTCGATTTTTACTGGCACTCTCAGGGCACAGGAATTTGTCGGAAACCAAGCCAATTATCAACGTTCAGCGGTGCAGGAAGTCGACTTGCAGCAACGCGTTGAACAACTTGAAGTTGAGTTGTCCAAATCGGAATTAAGACTAGAGGCGCTCGAGGGTGCAGCGGCTCCTAAGACGCAGGAGAAAGAAAAGCCGAAATACCCAACGCTCAATTTAAGTGGAGTATTTCAAACGGATGCGGTGATGTTTCATCAAACGGATGAAAACCGTCTGGCGTACGGCGAGATTCAGAATGGTGCAGATTTTCGTCGCGCGCGACTGGGTGCGAAGGGCTCGGTCAGCGACGCGATGGATTATTTCATGCAGATGGATTTTGGGTTCTTCGGACGACCGACCTTTACTGATCTATGGGTCGATTTCAAAGATGCAACACCGTTTGGAACGGTCCGGGTCGGCCAGTGGAAGCAGCCATTCAGCTTGGAGGCGGTCAGTAGTTTTCGCTACACCACATTCATGGAGCGTTCGAGCCTGTTTCAAGCGTTCGTTCCCTTTCGTCATTTAGGCGTTGGAATCTACGATCATTCCCAAGACGAAACGATGACTTGGGCGTTATCGTACTTGCGTACCGGTCAAGATCAATTCGGGGGCTCGCTCAGTACCGATGGAGGTAATGGTCTAGCGGGGCGTGTGACGCAACTGGGCTGGTACGATTGTCAGGGAACGGAGTATCTGCATTTAGGGCTGGGATACTTTTTTAATGCGCCTCCCGATGGACGTGCTCGTTTTCGTTCGATACCTGAAATTTATGTGGGCGATTTTGCGCTCCCCGCAGGCGAGCCGATCGGATCGAGCGGTCAAGCTATTCCGACCGTGGCGATGGGAACACCTTTCTTCGTCGATACCGGTGTCTTGACCGACACAAGTTTGATTCACACCGTTGGACCAGAAATGCTCTGGGTGCATGGACCCCTTTCGCTGCAGAGCGAATTTATGGGAACCTATGTGGACAGCGGCCCTAGCGAAAATGGATTTTTGTATGGCTCCTACATGCAGGTTGGCTACTTCTTGACTGGCGAACATCGCCCCTACGATCGCAAAGCCGGTGCAATCGATCGCGTCATTCCATTTCAAAGCGTAACAAAGAAGGGTGGAATCGGCGCGTGGGAATTGGCAACTCGTTGGTCCTATTTGGATTTAACCGATCGGCAGATTCGTGGAGGTGAATTGCAAGACTTTACCTTTGGGCTTAACTGGTATGTTAATCCCTACTGTAAATGCGTCTTCAATTATATCCATTCTTGGGCAGAAGCCCGCCCAACTCGCAACGGTACCATCTTGAATCAAGATAGTATCAGTTCGCAATCCGACGCCTTCGGCCTGCGCTGCCAAATCGACTTCTGAGATTGCGTATTTTCGTTATATGCTTCTCCCGCGAGTCACATTCCGAAATCGCTCAACTGATGTTGGAGGGCGAGCAACGAATGAGTCGGCAAACCATCGAAAATTTCTTGGATCATCTATCGGTGAATACAGGTACCACTGAGTATTTTATCGCGACGCAGGGCAAAGTCGTCTCAGCCCTGCTGAAGATTAGGAATTTCTCGGCGTTTGACTTGGTTTCGAGGAGTCGATATGTGTGTTAAACTGCAGAGTGTTCGCTCGCCGCTGAACAAGAGACTGCAAGTCAGAGACAGAGCCAAACCAAGTGGTTTTACCAACCTCGCCCCCGATAGTTGAAATGTCTCAACGCAGAACGCGGCGACTGAGTTATACCGCCGATAGTCTAATGTTCCCAATATCACGATAGCCTTAGAAGGTTTGAAATCATGAAAGTTGATGTTGTTGCTCATATCCATGCTAAGCCTGGGAAAGAAGCAGAATTACAAACAGTATTGGAAGGTTTCGTTGAACCGACGCGACAAGAAGAGGGCTGTATTCGCTACGATCTTTTTGTCGATTTAGATCATCCCCATAAGTTTACTTTTATCGAAGAATGGGCCAGTCGCGAAGCATTGATCCAGCATGGGCAATCGGCTCATATTCAGGCCGGTCGAGCCAAGTTCCCAGATCTCTTGTCTGAACCAGGTTGGGTTCAGGTGGCGACAAGACTCAAATAGCGTACGTACAAATGTACGTGTAGCTTGCGCAACCAAAAAGGGTTAAGTGAAAATAGCAGCGGAATTCAGTAATTCCATCGCTGTTGACTGAATACTCAAAAAGGCCCACGGTATCATTGGATACTCGTGGGCCTATTTTGTAAGGGGCGCTGGTCGTGTTATCGAACGCTTTTAGGGCGTCTTTAGTTGCCAGTGTTCATCGAAGAAGTCT
>JBIKMB010000082.1:0-22886 GCA_044359485.1 Pirellulaceae bacterium
TGTGTGGAGTTGACCTCCCGCTTCATGCTGACGTTCAAGCTCGCGCAGGCTGGCGATGACCTCGACGCTTCCATCGATCGACTTACGCATCTCGTGCCTCTGCTGCTCAGCTTCTGTGGACAACTGAAAGAGTAAATCCGCATAGCCTCGGTAGGCCAATCGTTCAACCTCTGCGTCATAATAGCCCTTCACTTGACTGATGATTTGTTCTTGGGCAAGCTTGGACTTAACCCAGGAACTGAGCCATTTTTGACCTAACTGTTGAATCGCTTGCCCCAACGCCTGCTCCCTTTGCTCGACACTCTTTTGTAGCAAATCTATTTTCTTGAGAATCGATTTGTGTATTTCCAGCAAACGACCGGCGAGAGTGGATAGAAATTCATTTCCCGCGATTAGCCCAAATTGAGCGGTGGTACGATCTGCCTCACTCTTGAGCGCTTCATCTAGTTTGGTTTGCAACGTATGGCGGCACTTTAATATTTGCTCTTGAGACCGAGGGATCAGGTCTTTCAAAATGAGATCTCTAAAGTTGACACATTGATGAACGAAGGCATTGTCGCAAAGATGCTTCGTCGCACTGCCATTTTTAACGCGATACAGACCGCGTGTTTTCGCCTCGAGCGAAATATGTGCTGTTTTGCGCAGCAATTCCAGCATATTGGTCCCGACCAGCGGCGGCGTATCTTTTGCTGGCGAATTCATCCAAGCTTCCACTTTAGCAACATGATGAGGAATACTTTCACCAACGGCAACTTTTTCAATCAATTTTCGAGTCGCTTTCGCAGCACAGAATGCCGCCACCCTCTTGGAGTCTAAGCTCAACGACGCCGCCGAAATACTGGAGACGTAGCGCTGTTTTTTCGACTCTTCGGTGGTATTGAGCGTTGCATTATTGCTGTCGAACATTTCCATGATGTCTGCGATATTCGGCTGAGCTACCAGGGTTGCAATGTATTCGACCACTGTCGCAACACATCCTTCCCGATCGAGATATTTGCCATTGCAATCTCGATTGCCGACCACCGCAATACTGCGGGCAAAACCGGCACCGAGTTTAAGCACCTGTTGGTCATCTGCACCCAAATCAATATCATACCTCGTCCCATATCCTTCCATGAATGCGCCAAGCTCGCGCAGAGTTGCGTAGCCATTCGCTTGAGCTCGCAGCCAATGCTCGCGGTGAGGCTTCAGAATCTCCTCGAATACCGATGGAAGAAGTAGGATTGGAACAATCTCGACTTTCATTTTATCGGTGAGTTGCTTGAGACTGGCAATGATTTGCAAAAAGATGGACGAACCACTTCCACCACAACTCGACGACACAACAAATATTTTTAGATCATCATGAAAGCGAGTCGTATTTCCAGCAGCGATTTGGCGTTCCAAGCGGGCTCTGACACCATAGATTTCTTGCAGCATACGGATGAGCATTTCAGCAATGGCATAGTGATCCGCCAATAATCCATGAGCCCCGTGAAGTCTCACTGCAGATGCTTGATCAACCGGATCGGACTGGAATCTTTCCAACATTGGAATGACATCCGCATCGCTGAGCCCGAAGCGATCTTTAATCTTTTTGTGCTGCTCTGGATTTTGAATGGCGTTATTAAGCCGTTGCATATTGAGCTGAAGAAACTCGCTGTCATCGAGCGTTGTATCCGCCCGTGCAGAGCCATCGGTATCAATCGCACGACATACCAGAAAACTATTGCTGTTCTCTTTCCGTAATGCTCGGCGAATTTTGTCGACGATCTTGACCCCTGCAGTCCCGCATCCAATGAGCGCGTAGGGTCGGACCGTTTGTATCAGCTCTTGATGACCCATTGCATGGCCCATCGTTGCTGTCTGGGCCAGCAACTCGCTACGCATTGCACTATTGAGTTGTTGGTCTTGAAAACGCGGCTTGGGTTCGCTTCGATTGCGACGCTTGGTACCATTTTCGGAAAAATTTGTCATGGTTAAGACCCCCGTTAAATGTTTGAAAATGTCTAGAAGCAACGTGCTAAAGATCGCTCGCTCTATCGAATAGAAAGGCCAAGTAGTGGCTGTGGAGAGCAAAAGATTTTGAAAATGCCCGAAAGATTTTTATTTTTTGGATCAGACCAAAAACCGGTATGGGTGATTACATGGCCGTTTCGAGACGCAGGATGTACGGACCAATCTCCGCCTCGACATTAGGCTGGAGAATGTTAAAGGCCAACGTTCCACCTGCATCCTCCAGCGTTACCTCATACATTAAGTCGCCGCTTGTAGATAATGCGGCCGACAGCTTTAAGGCTTCTGCGTGATCAAGTTGGAATTGATAAGTATCCCTGCTCCCATCACAGGCGAAACGGCTTTCTTGAAGAGGATTATCCCTGAGAGCTATAACCAACTCACCGTAGATACATCGGTCCGCCTCGGCCATCTTTTTAGCCCGATGCTTGGCGAGACCCCAATGAATCCCCAATACGACCAAACCTAACAGAGGCAACTGCCAAACTAACGCCTTCACCCATGCTGGCGTAGGAGCGATTACCACAATCGATTCCCCCTGCCACTCCTTGCTGGAAAGCTTTGATTCTTGTGGAGGAAAAATGGTGATCCTTGGATAATAGGTTCCCGCTTGGTTGTATCGATGTGTCAAGTTCAACACACCCTTACCTCGGATCTTGGGCGATCCGTCACCGGGATCTAATTCACAGTGTTCGATATCACCCACGGAACGATTCAAGAAATGGACCTCAACGGCGCCCACACCTTCGCGTTGACTCACTCGGAACTCCGCTTTAGGAGCTATCCATCGGCGACAGATTTCTATCGTCTGGCTACTTCGGTGCGAGCCTCCTGGCCCTTCGGCTAGTTGTGTAATCTTCACACGACCTGGACCCTGAGTCAAAAATCGGTGCTTGTTATCGGGTTGCTCTGGTGCACTGAGAACAATCCCCGTAGGTACCGCAGAAATCTCATAGCGAATCGTGCGGTAAATACCCCGTGTCGTGTTGCTGACATCAATCGCATCCCCTTCGATCACCTTCTCTGCCGAAACTAAAAATGAGGAGACTGGAGGATCAGGCAACCGCACATGCAGTCGCTTTAACAACTTTTCGGTTTGACCAAAGCGATCCCCGATCGTTAATTCCACTTCAATCTCACCATAGGACTCTATGGTTGGATTCACTTCTGTCTCGGTCGATATCTCTTTACCATTAACTCGCCATAGATAGTCGCGATGTTCTTTGGTTTGAATTCTGGCGATAGCCTTAAATGAGTCTCCAGGATGCATCTGCTCGGCGTGGACCAAATCAAATTCCGGTGCTTCCAGTAGAGGCTTTTCAACAATAACAGTGTGCTCGGTCGTTCGCGATTGCCCGTACGCATCCTCCATTTTCAGCGAAAATCGAATCGATCCCGGTTCCCTACCGATATAGGTTGCAACGGGCTCAGCGCACTGAAACGCAGCATCCTTGGCAACCGACCATGTGTAACGCAGTCGGGGATCAATCGGCACAGCCCGAAGCTCGAAAGACTTTTGATAACCGACGGTATGCATCGCCATAATCTTTGGGTCTGGCAACACGGGCATGGGTACCTCGATGACACGCTGTGTCCATTTGCGAGTTCCTGCCGCATCCGTTGATGCCAGAGTAATCGGAAACTCACCCGGTCCATTCGGATGCCATTGAATCGACAGACCGTTTTGAGTGGAACCATCCGGCAATACCCATTCATGCCTGAGGTCCGTTTTATCTGTTTGGGCTGTGAAAAGAATCGGTCGATCCAGCGTTACCGTCGCCATATCAACCTCAATCTGAGGCGGCTCCCATGGCAGAGAGTCCACCTTGATCACCGCGTGACAAGATTCCTCGCGACCATCGCGAGCAATGACTGTAAAGCGACAGTGATAAACACCGGCTCGCTCAAATCGATGTTCGATACAACCACTCTGCTCACGGGGATTAGGTCGCTTAAGCGTACCATCATTAAAGTCCAGCAGACAGGCAACCAGATTCCCAGACGAAACGTAATCGACCGTGAACGGCTCACCAACCGTCACTACAGATTTTGAGATCGACATGCCAGCTCGAATCGGACTGAGATCCTCGGCATCCATAGCCTGAACCACACGAATACCCGCACCTTGGAACTCCTTCTTAATACCGGATGAAAGATCAAATCCAATCGTAACCCAATCTAAAGTTATCTCATTGCGAATGAGTGCGGAGTAATTTTCAACGAGTTGTTTGTGGGTGAATTTTGGATTCTTTTCCATATCCTCCCCGTCGCTGAGAATGATAAGGCGAACACTCTCCACCCCCCCTTCGATCATGTTTTTGGCCCGTCGAAGTTCCGAATCCGCACTGCGCCAAAGATGGGTTGAACCCTTGCGACTGCTAATGGATGACAACTTTTCCAGAACACTCTTTCTTTCCGAATCCGACTGAAGATTCGAACGGATAATCTCTTTCCGTTCGTGATCAAAGGTCGACACAATGAGTTTGGTTCCAAGAGGAAGCTGGACGATCAGTTGATGAACCCGAGCCTTCACCTCCTCTAGTTTTGATTTCTTCGATAGTTGCGTTTGCACAGCTAACGGAAGCGGATCGAGCATCGTACCTGAGATATCAATCAGAAAAATGAATGTCTCCGGTGGACGATTACTCTCGGTTTTTAAAGCCTTAGAAGGTTCTCCAGAGAGCGCGTTCGTGGCAATGCCAAGTACGCACAATAGTCCAATGAAGAAAAACGAAACGCGGCTAATACACTTTCCCAACATAAGTCACCCCCCAATGAGCCCAGTAAAAACATGGATCGTTCATGACTAAAAAGGGAATCGCGAGGGTTCGCTGCGCAAAGAAAAAGAGGTTTTGGAAAAAGATTTAGCTTTCAGTGCCCATTGGTTCAGTCTTCCGTTTTGTGTGTTCTGTGGGGTGGGCCATGAATTGATGCATCCGTGGTATAATCATCTAAATCTCAAGTAAGACGAACTTGCAGCCGAACCACCTCACGACGGAATCACTTTCTCACTGAAAACTGAACCACTGAATCACTAGCCTATGCCAACTCGAGCGAACGAAATCAAGGGAAGGGGAACGGGCGAAAATCCGAAGAATCGATTTGAGAAGATTCAGATCGAACTCGATGCCGAGGAGAAGTATGGAGACGACAATGAGGGGAGCAAACGGGGCCCTAAAACGGAGTTTTTTGATGATCTAAGCGAATCGGTCATCACAGAGAACAATAGCCCCGATATTCCGTATCGCTGGAGCATCAATCCCTATCGGGGCTGCGAACATGGATGCTCGTATTGTTACGCTCGGCCGTACCATGAGTTTCTCGGGCTCAATGCGGGCCTGGACTTTGAGCAGAAGATCATCGTCAAACAGAGAGCGCCGGAACTAGTGCGGCAATGGATTTCAAAGCCAAAATGGACGGGCGAACGACTTGCGCTTTCGGGGGTGACGGATCCGTATCAACCGGTCGAAGCAAAACTAAAAATCACGCGACAGATTTTGGAGATCATGCTGCAGACCCACCACTGCGTCACCATGATCACCAAGAATGCATTGATTGCGCGCGATATCGACCTACTCGCCGAGCTAGCCAAACAGTCTCTGACAGGGATTGCGATCAGTATCACAACACTCGATACAGAGCTTGCTCGCATCATGGAACCGCGTACGTCGTCTCCCGCTGCTCGCTTTCGAACCGTTAAGGAATTGAGCAGCGCGGGTATTCCAGTTCATGTGAATCTTGCGCCGATGATACCAGGTCTCAATGATCACGAACTCCCGCAACTCATTCAAGCTGCAGCTGATCATGGTGCGGTCTCTGTTGGCATGCAAATCGTTCGCTTGCCAGGAGCAGTGGCGGACATTTTTTCCAACTGGTTAGAAAACAATTACCCAACACAAAAAGAGAAAATCCTCAATCGAATCCGGGCGACGCGGGAGGGAAAACTCAACAACACTGATTTCAAATCGCGCATGCGCGGCTCGGGCATTCTCGCCGACAGTATCCTACAAACATTTAAGATCTGGGCAAAACGCTGTAAGCTGGACGGCGGCATGCCTAAACTCGATGAGACTCTGTTTGTACCGCCTTCGGGACAACTGCGATTGTTTTGAGATGTAGGTTGTGTGCAGCGGTCCAAAACGTTTGATTCAACAACAAGGAAAATTCCAAGGAAGCGTTTGATTTTGTAGCGGAGAAGATCGACCGCAGATTATTCGCTTGCCAAACCATTGGCTTCGGTGATAATATCACTAGCCGAACATCGATTACCTTATGACCGCTGCACGCAACCCACGCAGCCTCACATGACTAACCCACGGACCTCTAAGACACGTCGACGGATTGCGTGGGAAGCAGCTTGTCTGCTGCTCTATCGCCGCGAACAAGAAATTTATCGAGCGAAACTTGTCGCCGGTAAACGTATCTGTGGCGGGTGGGTGCCACGTCGTGAACTACCGACCAATCAAGAAGTTCTCGATGAACTGGCTCGTATCTCGGAGCCAGGCGGTTGCTTGAATGAACCTGACTTCGACAATGATCTCGAACTTGGTTGGCTCGAAGCGAAAGCCAAACTTCCTCCGCGCACGGAGAAAATCGTATCACAGTCGGATGCAATTTGGTTCAGCGATTCACCTGACGAACCCGTAGAAGAGTCTCGCCCGGATTGCATCGACGAATGGCAGCAACTCGTCGCACTGTTGCGACCGCTCGAAAATATTCGCATGCCTCAACCTTTTCTCCAAACAGGTGATGCACTCTTCCACAGCCTACAAGCATTCGAACATGCAGCCGCGATCGCTCCCTATGATCAGGAGTTCCTGCTAGCCGCTCTATTGCACGAAGTGGGTCGAGCTGTCGACACGCGCGATCCCGTGACCGCAACGCTTGAACTGCTGGCCGACGATGTATCGGAGCGAACCCTCTGGTTGATCGAAAATCTTCCCGAGGCAAACAAAATCCATTTGGGCACAATCGGCCATCGCTGTTTGAAACGCTTACGCGAAAACGAAAGCTATGAAGAACTCATCCTGCTCTCCGATTGTGATCGCCAAGCGTGCGCCAGCCAAGCCAACGTGCGGCAAGTAGAAGAAGCGATGGAGTACATTGCGGGAATTGAGGAGATGTAGGTTAGTTTTCAGTGATTTGTTTTTGTAGCGGAGAAGATCGACCGCGGAACACACCCTATGCTGGATCCTTGAGGCCTAATTGCGCGAAGCCACGCTGACGAAGCAAACAGGCGTCGCAATGACCGCAAGCTTTACCATGCTCGTCGGGATCGTAACAACTGATCGTGTCCGAGTAATCAACACCCAACTTCAACCCTTCTTGAATGATTTCCGCCTTCGTCCAGCGAATCAGCGGCGCGTGAATGCGGATTGCGCCACTCCCATCCACACCCGCCTTCGTCGCCAGGTTTGCCATACGCTCGTAAGCCTCGATAAACTCGGGACGACAATCGGGATAGCCGCTGTAGTCTAGCGCATTGACACCAAGAAAAATATCACGAGCATCGAGCGTCTCAGCCCATGCTAACGCCAGCGAGAGAAATACCGTATTACGTGCGGGAACATAGGTGACAGGAATCCCCTCCCCTATCTGCTCCGCGGAATCATGCTTCGGTACTGGCATCGCCCCCGTTAAGGCGGAGCCACCGAACTGCCCCAGGTTGATATCAACGATTACATGGGCAGCTACGCCAACCTTGGCCGCTGTCCGTGAAGCTCGCTCTAATTCGAAACTATGCCGCTGCCCATATCGAAAACTGATCGCGTACAACTCATAACCTTGTTGTTTAGCGATGGCTAGTACGGTCGTTGAATCGAGGCCCCCACTGAGCAATACGACACATTTCTTGGCCAAAGCTTTCGCCACGCTAGTTGCCCTTCGTAAAATTAACCGTAGAAACTGTCGCCCGTAGCTTCAAACGCATTGCGATAATGCGCGACATGAACCGCTGTCTTCATCAATCGCTGCATATCGATTTTGCATGTCGCAGCGTCCATGAAAAACTTGGGATGTTGCGAGAACTGGACCGCTACAACATCGAATCGTGCCGCTCTCTCCAACCATCGATGCTGCTTCAAATATGCCAGCGCGCCGCGTGTCAACAACTGCTGCTTGCGATCATCAACTGCTTCACTTGGATCATCATTGGTTGTTGTAACCAGTGATTTCACCTCCACAAAAACAATCGCCTCGTGGTCGAGCATGATCAAGTCGATTTCGCCACCGAGTATACGAAAGTTTTTCTCGATGAGCCGGTAGCCGAGTTGCTGTAAGTGCTTGAAAGCAATTGCCTCACCGATACTACCAACAGAAATATGATCCGTTTGAGGCAAATGCGGCTTGTTATCCGAAGGTCCGCCTAACGTACCAGGAAGAATGGCCGGAACAGTCCGTTCCCACCAATGCGAAAGAGCGGCGACAGCGCGATTCCAAAATGAACTGGACATCGCCTGAGCCTCTCTTGATAAACTCAGATCCTACGACCCGATCCCTGTGGGGATTGGCAACAGCCTTCTCAGCCGCGGCGTTCCTTGAGACGAACCGCTTTACCGCTTCGTTCGCGTAAGAAGTACAACTTCGCTCGTCGGACAACGCTTTTGCGTTTGACTTCGATCTTGTCGATGCGGGGAGAATGCACAGGGAACTTTCGCTCAACTCCCTCACCCGCCACAATGCGGCGAACGACGAACATCTCGCGAGTCCCACTGCCACTGCGAGCGATGACCACGCCCGAGAAAACCTGAATTCGCTCTTTATTGCCTTCCAAAATCTTGGTGTGCACATCCACCGTATCACCAATGTCAAATGGCTGCACATCAGTCTTGAGGCTGGACTTTTCAACTTCAGCAAGAATTTGTTGGCTCATGACAGTAATCCACGAACAGAATTTATAACGGTTGACTGGATCGGAAATCGTGATCGAGAATCGTCTTCGTCGTCATCTAAGACCTTGTTCCACCAGCAAAACCTGGAAAATTCGGCCAAAGACAATTCAGTTGAAGTTCCTCACTAGCAAGTCCCGTAGTGTGACTTACCGCGACCGTTTTGGAAAGCCCAAATTGACACCCAAGCCCACAGAAGCTGTAAGTGAATTCGGCAATACCCAAAAACACTTCTTTAGAGGGGATGCCCTTAGAGCCAGCCTACTATTTTGGCCTGATGGAAGAAGCGATCTGGCGGAAATTACGAGCCTTGAACTTCTTTGGTGCGGAGTCGGCTTTGTTCGGCCCGCCACTTTTCGATGTCTTCGTGATGGCCGTTGAGAAGAACATCGGGGACCTGGTGTCCGCGGAACTCGCGTGGGCGAGTGTACTGTGGATATTCGAGCGTACCGTCATCGAAAGAGAACGAATCGAGCCGAGCGCTTTGCTCATCGCCTAAGGTGCCTGGCACCAATCGCATGACTGCGTCGATAATCGCCATCGCCGCAACTTCGCCTCCATTGAGCACAAAGTCACCCAGACTGATTTGACGGGGCTTAAGAATTTCGATAATCCGATGATCAAAGCCTTCATAGCGACCGCAGATCAGAACCATGCGGGGCGAGTTTGCCAACTGCTCGACCAACGGTTGCCGCAATCGCTCGCCTTGAGGCGACAAGAGAATTAAGTCGGCAGGACGAGCATCCATAGCCAAGACCGACTCGACGCAGGTCACCACCGGCTCGACCTGCAAAAGCATACCTGGGCCGCCACCATAAGGGCGATCGTCGACCTTTAGGTGTTTGCGAGTGGCCCAATCCCTCAAAAAATGAAGATGGACTTCGATGAGGCCTGCAGAAATGGCCCTGGAAAGCAAACCTTCCCCGAGATACCCAGCGAACATCTCGGGGAACAGCGTGACAACATCGAATCGCATTACGCCTGAATCGGCTTCTTTTTCAGTTTTGCCAGCGCGGTAGCTTGCTTCTCAAGGTGCGAACCGTTTTCACCGTACTTGCGAATCAAAACGGCAACCTTTTCGCTAGGCTGAGCCCCAACACCCACCCAGTACGCCACGCGATCTTTCTTCAAAACTGCACGGGCATCGGTATCGGCGACGCTCGGATCATAGTAGCCGAGTTCTTCCAAAACACGTCCGTCGCGCATTGTTCGGCTGTCGACGGCACAAACACGGTAGAAGGCACGGCCCTTGCGGCCCATGCGTTTCATGCGAAGCTTAACTGCCATTGTCTCTCGTACTCCAGACAAAAATGTTATTTCAGGGTGTGTAAGTGTATTGAGCGTGCGGGGAAATGCTAGGCCAAAATTGTCTCCGATTTTTGCGGCCGCATTATTTCCCCTTCCTTTTCAGTTTTCGGAGTTGTTTCTCGCGATCTTCGCGCAATTTGGCTTTCTCTTTCGGAGAGAGGCGTTTTCCTGTATCCCCTTTGACTTTCATCCCCCTCATCGAAGGGTCTTGAATCATCGAGTTCTGCATTTGCTGCAACATGTTCATTTTTCCCGCAAGTCCTTGCGAGGCAGACATTTGCATCAATGGAGCAATCACGCCGAATTGACGCGTGAGCTCGTTGACGACCGCCACGGCCACACCTGCCCCTTTGGCAATGCGATTGCGACGGCTATTATCGATCAACTTGGGATTCCGTCTTTCGGCGGGGGTCATTGAGTCGATCACGCCGATCATCTTGCGCATTTCTCGGTCGGTATCTTGGCCGGCCAGCATTTGATTGATCTGCCCCATACCGGGGAGCAAGCCGAGCATTTTCTGCATCAAGCCGGGCTTGGCGACCTTCAGCAGTAAGTCGCGAAATTCTTGCAGGGTAAACTGCCCAGAAGCCATTTTGGCTTCGAGCTTTTCTCGTTCTTTTTCATCGATGATTCGATGGGCCTGGCGGGCGACTTCCAAAATGTCACCCATCTCCAGAATGCGGCTCGCCATCCCTTCGGGCCGAAATGGCTCGAGCGCATCTAAATGCTCACCTGTTCCGATGAATTTGATGGGGACTTCGGTAACATGCTTGACCGACAGCAACGCACCGCCGCGGGCGTCACCATCCAGTTTGGTCATAATGACCCCATCGAGTTCAAGCCGCTCGTTGAAGGCCCCCGCGCTGTTCACCGCGTCCTGGCCGGTCATACCGTCAACCACCAAGTAGACTTGGTCAGGCTGCACTTTCGACTCGAGCGCCGCGAGTTCTTGCATCAATGGCTCATCGATTGCGAGTCGTCCGGCGGTGTCGAGAATGACAACGCGAGCACCCGCGGCTCGAGCCTTCGCCACCCCTTCGCGACAGACTCGCACCGGATCGTTGGAACCAAGCTCGCTGTAGACCGGGACATTGAGTTGTCGACCGATCACGTGCAATTGTTCAATAGCCGCAGGTCGCTGCAAGTCGGCCGCCACCAAGTAAGGCTTAACTTTCTGCTCGAGCAAAAGTTGCGAAAGTTTTCCGCAGGTCGTCGTCTTACCAGAACCCTGTAATCCACAGAGCATGATGATGGTGACATCGTTGGATTTCAGCGGGATGGCGGTATCGACCGGTCCAAGCAATTCGACCAATTCTTCATAGACGATTTTCACCAATTCTTCGTGGGGACGAAGCGACAAAAGCACTCGCTTACCCACCGCTTTTTCAGTGACTCGGTCCATGAAGTCGCTGACCACCGCATAGCTCACGTCTGCGGCGAGCATCGACTGCTCCACCATCTGCAGACCTTCGCGCATGTTGCTTTCGGTCAGCTTTCCTTTGCCGCGAATGGACTTGAAAGCAGACTGTAAACCTTCTTTGAGACTCTCAAACATGTGCGCAATCCAAGTAAGCGACGAAGCGGTCTAAACCCCGAATTTTAGTCGAGAAGCGCGCGAAAAGTAAATTGGCTGACGGTGGAAACTAGGGTCGAGGTTTCAGAAAAGTCTCCCGATGTCGACTCCCTCCGGCCAAGTGCTGCTTGGCGATAAGCTTCAAAATCGCCACTAATACCACCATTATAAACGTACCTCTTCTAAGTTACTCTTTTAGAGCACTGCATAAGTTGATCCAAATCGCGTAAAGCTAGGGAACTTTCAGTAACGGAAATGAATCGAATAGGGGCAATATCGATTGTAGGGGAGTATTTCGGTTGAAGGTGAAGTGAAGCCGCAGGATGGTACGGCGAAATTCATTGCAAACTGGGGCACTCCAATTACAATCCACCAATGCACCCTTATTTACCCAAATTGCCCATACACCCTAAAACTCACAATTTTGAGGGGTAGCAAGCGGGTAAAAAGTCGTCGTTCGTCGCTCATCTGTTTCGGAGACTGAAGCTGCCAGCCGAAGTGGTAGCTGAAATCTCCATAATTATCCACCCAACGCAGAGGTTGGTTCATGGCCATCGGTGGTTCGGGAAAAAACGTGTTCGAATCGCGTAAATTACAACAGCGTCAACAGGTTCGTCGCAAAGCGCAAGCGCGACGGATGTTACTTGAGTCTTTGGAATCTCGCCAATTGATGGCTTTCGGGCCGCAATTGCTTGGTGTTCAGCCCAACGAAGGATCGTTGTTGGAGGACGGGCAAACTCGCAACGTGGCGCCGCGCGAACTGGTGTTGCGATTTGATGACCAAGTGGCGTTAGATGCCAATACGCTCTCCGGCATTCAGCTGGTACGCTCTGGAGGCGATGGATTTTTTGAGCGAGCCAGCGCATCGAGCGATTTGGGCTCCAATAACGGCGTAGTGCTTTCGTTCACTGCAGCCGTTGCGGGCATTTCGGGCAATGGAATTCAGGTTGCCTTTACGAGTGTCAATCGCACCGACAGTACTGCGGCTCGCGTTTCGGTCAGCAACCGCACGATCAGCATTGAAGTCAACAATAATTCGTTGCTCACCAGCACCGCGCAAGATGTGATCAACGCGTTGGACAGCAGCGCAGCAGCGCGGCAATTGCTCTCGGTGACTCGTCTGCGTGGATCCGCATTCACTCCTGTTGGCGCTACAGTTTCTGGCGTTTCTCCATTGACTTTGGCTGGTGCGAACGTCGCTGGTGCGGTCACCAATCTCAACGCCGGCACCAATCTACAAGTTCAGATTCTTGCTCAGCAGACCGGCACGGCAGGTCGCAACGTGCGAGTCCAAGTAACGACCCGAGATCGCGGCGTGGGTGTAACGCCTGGTGTGACGGTCAGTGACACCACTATCAGTGTGGAGCTCAACAGCAACGTTACCACACCGACAACCGCTGCGGGCTTTATCACCGCGCTCAACAGCACTCCAGCTTCGGCCGCTTTGTTGCAAGCGCGATTGATCAGCGGCATGGGCACGACGGTTGTCGGCAACCGGCCAATCACCTATTCTCCACTGCTTTTGACCGGTGGAAGCGACATTCCGATTACACCAGCCTACATCGGCTTAGGGAGTTCGGATCGCGAAGTCATCTTGCGATTTGGCGAAACGTTGCCCGACGATTTGTATCGTTTGGAAATTCTCGGCAGCGGCAGCACGGCTTTGCGAAATTCCCGTGGCGAAGCCTTCAATAGCGGCGTGAGCCGATCGATCGAATTCAACTTGGATCTTGGCGCTCGGGTGCAATCGATTGTTCCGCAGCCTGTCAATCGCGATCCAGTGACCAACTTGCTCAGCCAAGAGCGCAATCGTATCGATGTTTATTTCAACGATGATGACTTGAACACCACCTTGGCAAGCAATGTCAACTTCTATCAGCTGGTTTACACTTCCGGTACCGGCTCGAACGCTGACGATATCGTGTTCTTGCCAACCCGCGTGGAATACAACGCGACGACCGATCGGGCGAGTATCTTTTTCGCTCGTAACTTGGATCGCTTGGTTCATCCAGTTACCGGTTTGGACTTACCGATTTCGGAACTGCGTCTGCGCATTGGGTCCAACGAATCCTTCCCAGCGGCACCGAGCACATTGACACCGGCAGCCGATGCGGGGAGCAGCTTTGCAACCGCGTTGAATGTCAGCGGAAGCTGGACGCCATCAGCGACCGCTTCAGCATCGCTGCAGATCACCTCGGAAATTCGCAACACAAATCCGTATGTTCTCGATTTCCCGGGCAGCAACGCCGATCCGGGCAACCGCGACATTCGTCCCCAAACGCACTTGGTCCGACCAGCGGACTCGGTCGACGGAATTTCAACATTCAATTACAACTTCCAACCTGTGCTCGGCGCTATCAACGGCACAGTGATGGTTAACGCGATTACCGAACAACAGAAAGTTCGCACCCGAGAGGTGCTCGAGCTGCTGAGTCAATACATGGGCGTCCGATTTGTCGAGACAGACAATTTAGGATTGACGCTCGCAGTAGGTGACTTGCGAGCCGTGGATGATGGCCAGGCAATCAACAGTCCCAATGGATTGCTGGGCGTTGCGGGAGCCTTGCGGTCCAGTGGTCAGGCAGCTGCCGTTTTGGATATTCAAGACTTCGGCAACTCGCTGGTGAACGAGTTTGGTGGCGATTTCTTCCTGAAGATGATGCAAAGCGTCGGATTTTTGTTGGGTCTAGGTTCCGCCGATGAACTGCCCGCTTTGACAGTACAGTCCAACGTCGTTCCAGGTGCTGGAACCGAACTGGTTTTCCCAGGCGATCACGACATTGTGCATGGTCGTTATCTCTACCGTCCTGACAGCACCGATATCGACCTCTATACTTTCACCTTGCCTGTCAGCGGACGTGTCATGATCGAAACGTTCGCTGAGCGTTTGAGCAACAGCAGTTTGCTCGATACGCAATTGCGGCTCTATCAGTTGCAAGGAGATGGTTCGTATCGCGAGGTTGCGCAAAACGATGATTATTTCAGCGAAGATTCTTACCTCTCGCTCGAACTGGCCGCTGGAACCTACGTGCTGGGCGTCAGCGCGAGCGGTAACAATGACTACAATCCGGTGATAGCCGATACGGGCATCGGTGGAACTTCGCAAGGTGCTTATCAAGTTCGCATCGATTTCCGTCCCCCTGCTGGCGCTGTACTTCGAGATTCAACGGGAGTAGCGCTTGATGGAGATGCAGATGGTGTTCCCGGAGGCATTCATAATTTCTGGTTCCGTCCAACGGGCCCGAGCAACACGCTGTATGTCGATAAGGCTGCGGCTGCCGGCGGCAATGGCTCGCTGATCACCCCATTCCGAAATATTTCCCAGGCGATCACAGAAGCCAATCGTTTGGGGTCTATTATTCAAGCGATTCGTATTGTTGGAAACGGCGGTCAGGATGGCAAAATCGAAACTTCAGCCGACAACTTGGCCTACGAGATCGGCTTCAACGCTCTGAATCAAACGCTCCCTGATGGCTCGACCTTGGAAGTCCCCAAGGGTGTCGCCATGATGATTGATGCGGGGGCTGTGCTCAAACTGCGCCGCGCACGAATTGGCGTCGGCAGCACTTCGGTTTCTGTCGATCGCAGCGGTTCATCGCTCCAGGTTTTGGGAACTCCACGCTTGTTGAGCAGCACTGGCGCGGTTCTGGTTGATTCCGTTGGTTTGCCGGTCACCGGCAGCGTCTTTTTCACATCCTTGCACGACAAAGCCATCGGCCGAGACACCAACGCGGATCGCTTCCCACCGCCGGTCGCTGCCGGCGATTGGGGTGGTATCGATTTCCGCAATCGCGTCGACGCAGCGGATGCCAGCCGCGTGAACTTGGAGCGCGAAGCCTTGTTCATGAACTCGGTCAACTACGCCGACATTCGATTTGGCGGTGGCCAAGTTGTGGTCGATGGAAATTCGGAAGTCATCGCTCCGGTATCGATGGTCGACTCCCGTCCGACGGTTGCCTATTCTTCGATCAGCCGCAGCGCGGATGCTGCGATGAGCGCAACGCCAAACTCCTTCTTGCAAAGCAACTTCCAAGATCCTCAGTCACAAGTCACAGCGCTTTACACTTCGGATGTCCAACGAGTCGGTCCAGCCATCGTCGGCAATACGCTGAGCAACAACTCGATCAACGGTTTGTTTGTGAAGGTCGCCACCGGTCAACAAACGACGCAAACCGAAAACTTGACTGTTGCCGCTCGCTTCGATGACACCGATATCGTTCACGTTTTGACAGAAAACTTGACCATCGCCGGTACTCCAGGTGGAGCAATTCGCAATGGTACCTCACCTTCGACCGTGCTGGTTGTATTGGGTGGGCAAACCGGTGGCACGCTGGCGGCCGGAACTTATAACTATCGATTAACCTTCGTCGACGCCTCTGGCAACGAATCGCTGGTTTCGGAAGCAACCCAGAGCTACACGCTCGCCGCCGGTGAAACCCGCATTGCTCTGAGCAATCTGCCGACCGTTCCGAGTGGGTCCGGCTTCGTCTCGCGACGATTGTATCGTTCGGATAATACCGGAACTGGCAACTACGTTTTAACTGCTATTCTCAATGCGAACGCTACCACGTTTGTTGACACCGGTGCTACCATCGGCGGTGCTTTGCCGACGACCACCACCACACTTCGCGGACGTTTTGATGCAAGCCTTAACGTTGATCCAGGGACGGTGATTAAGCTGCAAGGCTCGCGCATCGAAGTCGGTATCGGCGCACAGATGATTGCCGAAGGTCGCGATGGCTACCCAGTGGTCTTCACCTCGCTCGACGATGTGCGTTACGGTGGATCGGGTACATTTTCTACAGTGCCTCGCACCACACCGCGCACACCGGTTGCTGGTGATTGGGGCGGCATCGTCGCACGACAAGCCTCCAGCTTATCGCTGGATCATACCAACGTCGCTTTCGGTGGTGGTACCACACGTATCGAAGGTGGCTTCGCGGGCTTTAACGCAGTCGAAGTTCATCAAGCGGAAGCCCGCATCACCAATTCGAACTTTGAAGACAATGCTGCGGGAACAGTTGGAACAACTGATGCAAACCGAGCAGGTCGGGGCGTCAACGGAGATGGATCGATCTTCGTTCGCGGAGCGCAGCCGGTTATTGTTGGCAATACGATCAGCGATGGTGCTGGACCTGCCATCAATATCAATGTCAATGCGTTGAATTCGGATATTGTTCGCGACAGTGGCCGATCGACGGGGGGCTTGGATGCTTATTCACAATATGGCAGCAATCAGGGTGCACTGGTTCGCGAGAACCGCTTGGGTAACAATACTCTCAACGGCATGCTGGTTCGCGGTCAAGAGCTGACCACGCAATCGGTTTGGGACGACGTCGACATTGTTCATATTTTGCAAAGCGAAGTGCTGGTGACCAATCTTCATGCCTTTGGCGGCGTGCGATTGGAAAGCAGTTCCAACGCTAGTTTGGTCGTCAAATTGCAAGGTGCAACCGCAGGCTTCACCGCTAGCGGTCTTGAGTTGGATATCGATGATCGTATCGGTGGCTCGGTTCAATTGGTCGGTCAACCAGGCTTCCCTGTCGTGCTCACCTCGCTGGCAGATGACAGTGTGGGAGCTGGCTTCGATCCACGAGGCGCTGCTCAAAACGACACCGACAACAATGGCGCCAGCGGTGGTGGCGGATTCGGTCGCCTACCGACTGGTCCAGAAGTCAACAACGGAACTTTGATCGATAACGACGTCAATCAACTTATCCCGGGCTCCTTCTCGTTCCGCGCTGGAGCGGGCGGAGAAAGCTTGTTCGGAGGTGGTATCACCGCTACTGGCAACACTCGGCCGTTTGTGAACACCGACGTGATCTTTGATTTCACCAACTATGTTGATGTCGGTCCTAACGGTAGCGCCATCAATCTGGCCAACACGACGATCACCACACCTCCCACGCTGATCGCGCCGGACTTGGTGATCAGCTCGGGTACCTTCACCGGATCCAACGGTAATGTCATTCGCTGGACCGTTGAATCGCGAATGGATAATGGTGTCGCTACCCTATTCAACACACTGATTCTGGACAGCGATTCCGGTTTGGGTGACCTCTCCTTCATCAACTATTTGGATGAGGATATCTTATCGCCTTCGGACGACTTGTTGTATGTAGTGGGCACTCCTGGCGCCAGTGACTTCCGCGCCTTTACTCTGGACGGACCCGAGCGAATCGGTTTCAGCCAAGGTGGTTTCTACACGGCCGGTGATAACTTGCAAAACGCCAGCTATCTCGGCTGGGCCGCTGATCGATATTCAAGTTTGCTCGCATCGATCACTGGAAACGGTACAACTTATTCGCCTGCAGGAAATATTAATACAACGAACCTTCGGCCCTTCAACGACCCAAGTTTGGGTAATGTTTACGGTTTGGCCGACGTGACAACCGCCTTTGCTTGGAGAGTCGACCCCACCGCTCGCAGCGCTCGTATGACGAGCTTCCTCGAATTGGTTCCTCGCGATCCTTCGATCGGTGGTCGCAGCGGCGATTGGCGCAGCGTGCGACTGGAAACCTTGAGCAATGATCGCAATGTGCAAGCCTTATCGGAAACAGAAAGCGCTACCGCTGGGGCACCTGGTCCCAACGGCACCGCCAACACCGCGCAGTATCTCGGCAGATTGGCTGCCAACCTGACATCGGGTGATGAGAATCAACGACTTGGTTTCGAAGTGCAGGGTGTTCTGAGCGAGCGTCGCGATTTGGACGTTTACAGCTTCAGCGGCAAGGCGGGTACCGAAGTATGGCTCGATATCGACCGAACCAGCAGTTCGCTGGACACGGTGATCGAATTGATCGATGCCAACGGCAGCATTCTAGCTTTGTCCAATGATTCTTATGCAGAAGAAGCCAACAATGCGTTGCTTTATCGCAGCTCTTCCATGCCGAACAATTCGGTTCGACCGCTGCGTAAGTCACCGTTAGCTCTCTATCCAACCAGTGCGCAGTCCGAAGCGAAAGATTTATACGGCACGAACATTCGCGATGCAGGTATGCGATTGGTTTTACCTGGTCAACCTGGCACAGAGAACGTTTATCATGTTCGAGTTCGCAGCAGCAGCTTGAGCAGCGGAGGAACCACTGCCGATCTATTGACCAGCAGCAGCTTGTCCAATGGCTTGACCGAAGGAAATTATCAATTGCAAATTCGTCTGCGTGAAGTGGATGAATTCCCTGGTTCGTCCATCAACTACGCCGACATTCGCTTTGCTACGACGGGTGTCGAAGTGTTAGGCTTGCCAAAGCACTCGCCGCTGGTCGGTGAACTGGGCGAAGTGGAAAACAATCAAGATCCGTCGCTAGGCAATGCACAACAACTTGGCAATTTGTTGTCAACCGATCGTCAAGCCATCAGTGTGGCAGGCGACTTGAGTTCGGCCTCGGATGTTGACTGGTATCGATTCGATTTGACTTATCAGTCGATCTCTCCAACCGGTTTGTTGAATTACTTCTCGACCGTGTTTGATATCGACTACGCTGACGGTTTAGGTCGCCCCAACACTTCGATGTACATCTTTGATTCTCAGGGGCGACTTATCCTCAGCGGACTTAACAGCAACGTGGCCGATGACCGCAGCATCGCCTTGAGCGACTTGGCCGGTGGATCTGCTGGTACTCAAGATCCTTACATCGGTACGGTTGAATTGCCTGAAGGTCAATACTTCTTGGCCATCAGCAACACCAGTCGTCAACCAACGGCATTGAACTCACCATTGGTTCGGTTGCAACCGATTTCGGGCACGAGACTGATCGCTCGCGACCACGTCGATAGCCCTGCATTGACACCATCGGAGCGACCTCTGACCAATCTCTTCTCACCCAGCACCAGTGTTGTGCCATACAGCCTGGGAGATGTGGTGATGTATGTGAGCCAACAAGTTGGCTTCCAGCGCACCAACCTGTACATGGTCAATCCATTCACGGGTGGTGTCACCAACACCGTCGGTCGGTTCAACTTCGATGTTCAAGATATCGGCATGCGTTTCAACGGTACGCTGCGAGCATTCGATATTCCGTTCACGACGGCCAATGTCGACTTGGATACTCTTGCGGACTATATCGACATCAATCCGGGCACAGCCGTAGCGACAGACGCAGGCGATTTGGGCATTCAAACGTTCCGCACAGACGGCGCCGGTGCTGTTCAGGACGCCAACGTTGGATTCTATGTCGAAGCGATCACCTTCACAGAAATTGGTGGTCAAGAACGAGGGTATGTTGTTGGCAATCGTCCTGCGACACCTGGTCCAGCCTACTTCTCCAACGTGCTGTATGAGTTCGATGAAGTGACCGGAGCAGCGACCGGAGATCCAGCACCGAATCGAACCGATACCGCCCGCGTTCAGGGAGCTGGTACCGATATTCGCGAACGAGGTTACATTGAAACCAACCCGATCGGCTTGGCCGTTTCGCGCCAAATGAGAACAACCGAAGCGACACGAGTTGATGCCGATGGCACCACCACGACGCTCATTGCCGATGGTCGACGCTTCCAGCTCACTACGACCAGCGGCGTGAATTTGACCTTCGAAATGAACACTGGGCCGGAGTACACTTTCACGTACGATCCAGCTGCGGGCCGCAACGTTCGCGATGGCGATCGTTTTGAAATTAACGGACAGATTTATGAGTTTGACACCGGACCGGTCGTGGCAGTCGATGCGGCCAACGGTGCTGGCATGGGCGCGGGAGCGACCGTGCGAATCGTCGATAACTTTAACGTGGTTCGTATTTTCGAATTCACTCAAACCGGGTCGGTTGCTGGGGGCAACATTCCAGTTCTGTACACTTCCACGCAAACGCAAGCACAATTGGTCGCCTCGCTGATTGCGGCTATCAATGCCCAGAGTGGATTTGCGACAAGAGCATCGACAGTACCAGGCGGAAATCGCATTTCGTTGACCAACACATCGCTCGCTTCCAATGCGACGACCAGCGGCACAGGGCTGTCTGTCTCGGGTAGCCCTGGCAACAGCGTGGGCTTGTCGATTCCGATCGAAGAAAACTCCACTGCGATTCAGTTTATTGATGCTCTGCAAAGAGCGGTCGGCAGCAACGTAACGGTTTCTGTCGATGGCAGCCGATTGAATTTTGCGGGGGCAACGACTGCCTTGGTGACCGACTTGGTCAATCGAGGAATTTTGACCGCTCGCACTGGCAATGGTACGGTCAGCGTAGGTGCCAGCGGTATCAGCTTCCTCGCAAGCGATGACGCGGAAGATATCGCCAGCCGAATCGCTCGAGCGATTTCTTCGGCGGGCATCGTCGGCCTGACTGCGACGACCAACGGTGCGGAAGTGATTGTATCGGGTGGTAGTTTCACCAATGCCGATACCCCTTTCCGATTGGCGGGTGTCGCTCCTGGAGGAACGGTCACCGGTATCGCGGTGGTCAACAACGTTTTGTATGCCGTCAGCGATCGGGGTGGTCTCTATCGTGTCGGAAATCCGCGCGGTGTTAGCAACGGTAATATCGCCACGTATGTAGCGACTTCGGCCGATCTGTTGGGCATTCAATTCACGGGCTTGACCGCTGGTCCAGTTCGATTGAACAACGGTGATTTCGAAGACGTATTGTTCGGTACCGATTCGCTTGGACGAGTTTACGCTTTCGACCTTGCGGGCAATCTCCTGCCAGTCTTCGCCGGTGGAGCTACCAGCGTCTCGACCGGTTTACCTTTTATCAACGGTGTCACGTTCGCTCCGCTCGATTACAACTTGTGGCATGTTAGCGATAACCGAGCCAATGATGCGGGTCACGGTCTGCCTGCTCTTCCAGATGGAACACGCGATGCGGTCCCAGGCAACAACAGTTACTACTTCGGCTTTGAATCGCCTGCAGCCAATAATGCATCCTACACGCAGGTCAGCCAGCCTGGCTTCACCAACAGCTATAACTTTGCCGGTGGTGCCCAAGGTGTC
The DNA here is from genome assembly GCA_044359485.1 of Pirellulaceae bacterium. Classification (GTDB taxonomy): domain Bacteria; phylum Planctomycetota; class Planctomycetia; order Pirellulales; family Pirellulaceae; genus JAFLCP01. Next base: position 21,689 of record JBIKMB010000082.1, read on the forward strand.
CTGATCAGCAATCCATTTGACTTGTCGGGAATCGGCGTAAACGATCAACCGACGTTGTATTTCAATTACTTCTTGGCAACCGAAAACGCGAACTCCGATCTCAACGATTCGGATCCGATGCTAGACTCCTTCCGCGTGTATGCCAGTGGGGATGATGGCGTATGGCAATTGCTCACGACCAACAACAGCGAACGAGGCTCGGGTCAGCTAGATGACGAACTCGATGCGGCAGGTACGGTGGAAACGTTTGATAACACCGGAGTTTGGCGACAAGCTCGCGTCAATCTTGGCAATTTCGCTGGCCGAGGAAATGTTCGTCTGCGAATCGAGTTTAGCACTGCAGGCAGCTTTGGTTACGGTGCTCAAGGAGGACGTGGTCCTGAGATTCGCCTGGTAGCCGGCGATAAAGTTCGCGACGGACAAACCGTCACCGTCAATGGGGTTAATTTCGAAATCGAAATGGGAACCACATTGATCATTCCAGCGGGTGCGGCGTTGCGAGATGGCGATAGTATCACGATTGACGGCCAGAGATTTGTATTCGACTTAGACGGCACAGGCGTTGCTGCTCCGGACGTTGCCGTTCCATTCACGGCAACCGAAACCTCCGCGGTCATCGCTCAGCGATTGCTGGCTCTTGTGGAATCCAACTATGCCGCCAAGCCAACGGTCACCGGATTGAATTTCACGGCCGAGTCCAACGATACACTGACATCGGCGACTCGCACATCGATCACTGGCGATTCGATCACGGTAAGCGGTACAGGTACCATCGGCGACAATCCATTGCTGGTAACCGTGCCATCGATGGACATCGACCTGGTGCGTATGCAACTGTCACGAGGCGCTTCGGTCACCGTCCGGGCCACTGCTACGGGAGCTTTGACGCTCAACCCAATGCTGAGAATCTTTGATTCGCGCGGTTCCGAAATTGCAGCCAATGACAATTTCACCGGTTTGGGCTTGAATGCGCAGGTCACCTTCACGGCTCCGGCGGACGGTCTGTACTATGTCGGTGTGAGCGGTTCAGGCAACAATGGTTACAATCCTGCCGTCTTTGGCACTGGCACCGCCAGCAGCCTCGGCGATTATCGCTTGGACATCGATGTGACACGCCTGTTGGATGCGGAATTGGTGGGCAATCGACTCCAGCTTCTCGGTGCGGCCAACGTCGCCGTAACCCCTGGCTCGGAGATCG
>JBIKMB010000083.1:0-22834 GCA_044359485.1 Pirellulaceae bacterium
CCTGGCAATCCGATGCCGATGCCGCAACCGATTGTCGACCCGGTCACAATTCCTGGTTACGACAAAGCATTCGCGGCAAGCACGCTCGCCACCGGGCTACTGCCCACGGCCCCAGGTAGCAGTCGAAGTTTTTCTCCCATCGCTCCCAGAACGCAAGAAGTTGTCAAGTACGCTCGCTATTCTCAAAATGGTGTCGAGAAATTCTTTCAACTCGTTCGTGTAGAAGTTACAGAAGCGGATGGCTCTAAATTAACGATCGGAACTGGCTTTGAGATCCCTGCGATCCCGAACCTTAAAACTCCAGTTCCAACGGTATTCCGACCGCTGCAAAATAAGACGTACCAAGTCGAAGAATATTCGAACGAGGGGGCTATCGTGTGGACGTATATCGTTCACGAAAATCAATAAACAATCGGCCGCAACAAAGTAGAAGTGGCGTGCTCCCTCACTCAAGCTAAAATGCGAGAAACCTCAGATTTTGGCTCATTTTCGAATCATCAAGGATTCAATATTCTGAGGTGGCTGTGCACGGATATAGAGGCGGAAGCCAACGTCGGTGGTAGGGATACCGATCGGGCGTGCTGAACGAAAATATTCGTTGCCTTCATAGCCAACAACCAGTGACATCACACCATTTTCTACCGTCGTTTCATGCGGCAGCTTTCGAAAGCCACTCGGACCGACCTCCATTTTACTTGCTAGCTCATCGCAATATCGCCAAACCAATTCGTTGCAAATTTCACCTCCCAGTTCCTCAGCGAGTTGATTGGCCCAACTCTGCTGGATACCAACAAGCGGTTCTTCATCTTTCGCCTCTGGTCGATTCGGCATACCCGGTGGTAACTGGATGTTCGCCTTGCGAATATCGCCCCAGGTAACTTCCTTTTCACCGATCAAAAGGTCAGGCAGATTATAGGTACCCGAAAAACTGGGATAGATCTCCGTCTGATATTCGCCACCTTTCACTCGATTCATCGACAGCCGCTCATTCATGCTAAATAAGCGAATTAGCGGTAGTTCGACGGTGTTGTTTTTCCATTCGAACCAAGTCATCGGGCCATAGCGGCGAATTTCATCTGACCGCTGTGGCACCGTCCTCAATACCTGATGGTATCGATTGTCCGGAGTCCAAGCGTAAATGCGATAGAGTCCGGAGGGGAGTTTCATCTTTACCGGATATTTTACGGGACCGATGGCAAACGGTTGGACGGCATCTGGGAGCCAAGTTTTCTCATCTAACTTTTCGAAAAAGAACGTTGTATCCGGGGCATGATCCTCCGTATCAATCGTTACCATCAATGCCGCGCGTTCCCAATCCGCTGTTTTAGGCATTGAAGCTTGCAAGATTATCCCAAACAATAAAACAACCGTCGCAGCGATGGCCAACGCCGCTCGATGGACGCGAACCCAACGCCATGCTCGTCGCTGCCAAGGCCAAGGATTCGCCAAAATGGGTTCACGTTTGAGAAACCTCTCTAAATCGGCCGCCATCTCCGCCGCATTTTTGTACCGAGCATTGGGATCTTTCTCCGCAGCCTTCTGGCAAATGCTAACCAAGTCTTTCGGAATTCGCTTGTCTGCCAGTCTCGGATCGGGAATGTCTTCATTGATGACTCGATAGAGAAGGGCTCGGCTGCCACCTTCAAAAGGTCGTTTACCAGCCAGCATTTCATATAAGATAACTCCGAGCGAATAGACATCAGTTCTGCCATCGACTTGATGCGATAAACCTTGCGCTTGTTGGGGTGACATATACGCAGGGGTTCCGAGTATTTCTCCTCGAATCCCTATCACCATCACGGTGGTGCTGCCATCATTGGATTCCGTAGCAGTTCGGTCGCGCCGCGCTAACCCAAAATCTGTCACAAAAGGATTCCCTTCGGAATCCACCATGATATTCGCCGGTTTCAAGTCGCGATGAATGATACCAGCCCGATGCGCGTGATCAATTGCTCGAGCCACCGTGGCACAGAATCTAGCGATCGCGTCGTAGTTACCTTTATATTTGCCAATACACTCTTTTAACGACAGGCCATCAATCCATTGACTGATGATGCATAAACTTCCACTCTCTTCCACGAACTTGCGACTGCTGTCGATATTCGTTTCCGTGTGAACAGCCGTCTTTTCGCTCTTAGATTTTTTCGCGGATGTCGAATCGCCATCAGAATCCTCAACCGGACTGAACGCACGCAAAATTTCGTAAATCCGCACAATATTTGGATGCTCCAATTGCGCGGCCGCCTGAGCCTCATATTGAACCAACGACATTTGGTTCGCAGTCAACGACTTGCGAAATGGAACCTTGATCGCCACATATCGATCAAGCAATAAATCTTTCGCTTTAAACACCTCTCCAAACTGACCTTTGCCCAACCGATTCAGCAGGTCAAAGCGATCTGCTAACCTCTGATGCTGCAACTCCACCGTAATCGTTTGCTCTGCATCGTCCGCTACCAAGATCCGACTGCCACACGATGGACACGAAATCGACTCGTCAACAATTTCAGGAAAGTTGATCTCACAATTGCAGTTCGGGCAATGCGTTTTCATCGTCCCAATTCCTACTCATTCTGGGTATTTGAGGTGCATCGCAGCCCTAAAATTAGAAACAAAGTGCAGCAAAATAGCAATTGTAGAGATGGTAAATGCGGGGTACTTTTTTGGGGTTACTTATAATGGCAAATTTTTCGGCCTAGTAGCGAAAACCAGAGTGGCAAAGCCCACGCTCCGTGGCACCGCTTCTGGAGTATAATGCCTGAGCTTCGGAATCTCGCTGCAACAGCCGCTGACGGCACAGTCCACTCGCTTTCAACGCGTTGCATTTTCTTTCTATCCACATGGCCGCATATGCTCTCACTGCGAATCCTCAAGATAGCTTTTCTCGATCAAGTATCCAGGCGATTATCGACGCGATCACGAGAAAAAATCCTACCGAAAAGATGCATCGGTTGGCGAACTCTGATGGGCCTGCTACCGCTGCTGCTGTTCGCTCCCACCACCTTCGCTCAGCAATCAGCCACTTCGGGCAAGCCGCTCAATTTTGTTCGCGACATTCAACCGATCTTGGCGAACCATTGCTGGAGTTGTCATGGGCCTGATGAGAAAACTCGCGAAGCGGATTTGAGATTGGACCTGCAGCAAGTCGCATTCGATACCCAAGCGATTGTCCCGAATAAACCTGCCGAGAGCGGTTTGGTTGTCCGTATTCACTCGACCAATTCCGAAGAAGTTATGCCGCCACCGGCCACAAAAAAGCCGCTGAGTGCGGAGCAAAAGAAATTGCTTGAGCAATGGATTCAAGAAGGCGCCACCTACGAAGGGCACTGGGCTTTTCAAGCGATCCAACGTACACAGCGTCCCGTTCAAGATTCTTTGCGTGGTAAGTCGGCCATCATCGACGCGATCGTTCGAGAAGAACTTGCCAAACAGGGAATGCAGCCAGCGCCTCCGGCGGATCGAGCGACGTTGCTGCGCCGCGTTACGCTCGATCTAACCGGACTACCGCCAACCAAACAAGAGATCGAGCAATTCATGGCAGATTCCGCTCCAGATGCATATCATCGAGTCGTCAATCGACTTTTGAACTCGAAAGCTTATGCCGAGAAGATGGCTTCTCATTGGCTCGATTTATCGCGCTATGCGGACACCAACGGCTACAACAATGATGAAGACCGCACCATGTGGCCGTGGCGCGATTGGGTGATTGAAGCCTTTGATCGAAATATTCCTTACGATCGATTTGTTACTGAACAACTGGCTGGCGATTTGCTGCCAGATCCCACACAGGATCAACTCATCGCGACCGCATTTTTGCGCAACCAGGGTCACAATACGGAAGGTGGAATCATTCAAGAAGAGTATCGTGTTGAATACGTCGCTGATCGCGTTCATACAACAGCTACTGTGTTTCTTGGGCTTTCGATGCAATGTGCCCGCTGCCATGATCACAAGTACGATCCGATTTCTCAAAAAGAGTATTTCCGTTTCTTTGCGTTGTTCAACAACATCGATGAAAGGCAAGCCAGTTACAGCAAATTCGTCGCTGCTGAACCATTCATCCGCGTCTCTACAAAATCGCAACAGGAACAGTTGTCGCAACTCGATCAAAAACTGAAGGAGCTTAAAGCTTCCTCTGCCTTCGCGGAGTCCGCCTATTTGGAGACATTGACAACGTGGTTGAAAACACAATCAGCCGAGTCGATTGAAAAACGTTTTGGGACGAGGGTTTTGCATACTTTTCCGTTTGATGCGGTTCAGGCGAAGACTTCCGAGTCCGCGGGCGAACTTGTGATGGGATTGGATACTCAAAATCCGCAGCATCCAGTCTCTGTCGTCGGTAACTTGGCATGGGCCAATGGAAAGCACCAAGATTCGCTGCAACTCGATGGGGCGACTCATCTGTCGCTCGGAAACGTCGCGAACTTTGAAAATGTAACTCCCTTTGCGATAAGCGTTTGGGTTTATCTCGAATCGGACGGCTCGATGGCTATTGCGTCCAAAATGGACGAGGAAGATGCTTATCGCGGTTTCGACTTGCTGATAGAAAATGGCAAACTGGTGTCCCACTTTATCCATCGCTGGCCTCAAAACGCGCTCAAGGTGACAACGAAAGAAGTTTTGCAGAAATCGAAATGGCAGCATGTTTGTCTCACCTATGACGGCAGTCGCAAAGCATCGGGCTTGCAAATCTATCTCGACGGACAGCCGGCCACGATGGAACGACTCAACGATTCGCTTTCCGATACAACGAAAACTGATAAACCCTTCCATGTCGGGCTTCGCCAGAAATCTTTGCCATTCAAAGGAAAACTGGACGATCTCCGCATCGTGCAGGGGAATGTTCAAGCGACGCAAGTCAATGAACTTGGTCAAGCCCAACCGCTGACCAGTCTCGTCGCTTGGCTCGGAATGCCCCCAGAATCCTGGACGCCCGAACAAAGGGAACAAGCCAAACAGATAACATTAAGGCAACTCGATCCGAACTATGTGTCTCTCCAACAGGAGATGGCTTCCAAGGAGAAGGAGCGAACAGAGTTGATGGATCAGTTTCCTGGAGTGATGATCATGAAGGAAATGAATCCTCGCCGAGAAACCTTTGTGTTGAATCGAGGTCAATACGATCAACCGACCGAGAAAGTCGAGCCGAATGTACCTGAGGTCTTGCGATCTTTTTCGTCGCTCGCGCCGACCACTCGTTTAGAATTGGCCAAATGGTTAGTCCATCCTGCGCATCCATTGACGGCTCGTGTGGCGGTGAATCGATTCTGGGAAAATTATTTTGGCATCGGTCTGGTCAAGACGAGTGAAGATTTTGGGACCACGGGGGAATTTCCTTCACATCGTGAGCTGCTTGATTTTTTGGCGATGTACTTTATCGATAGCGGCTGGGACGTTAGAGAGTTGCAGCGTCTGATAGTGCTCTCGGAAACCTATCAGCAAGATTCGCGTATCACCGAAGAAAACTTGGCCAAGGATCCGGAAAACCGCTGGCTCGCCCGCGGGCCACGCTATCGTCTGGCGGCAGAGACGATTCGCGACAATGCTCTGGCTATTGCCGGGATACTGCAACCGCGTGTTGGTGGACCGAGTGTCAAGCCTTATCAGCCTGCTGGGCTGTGGGAGGATGTTACGGTTGAACGTAGAGGCAAATATGTCCCCGATCAAGGCGAAGGCTTGTATCGACGCAGTATGTACACTTTCTGGAAACGAACCTGTCCACCTCCTGCCATGGTAAGCTTTGATGCGCCGAATCGTGAAGTATGTGTCGCTCGCCGCTCTCGTACTAATACGCCGCTGCAGTCCCTAGTACTGATGAACGATCCAACGTACGTCGAAGCGGCTCGCGCACTTGGGGAGACAATGCTTGCCTCTCAGGCTAAGGATGAGGCCCGAATTCAAGAGGGCTACCTCCGCGCGGTTTCGCGCTCGCCTCGAACCGATGAAGTGGTATTACTGCTAGATTTACTCGCAGCAGCCCGAGATCGATTCCAAAAAGATCAAGCCGCAGCGGAGCAGTTAACGCAGGTGGGGTCGCGGCCACGGATGCCTGATGCAGACGTTAAGGAGATCGCGGCTTGGACCATTGTTGCCAGCACGATTCTCAATCTCGATGAAACGATTTCAAAAAGGTAAAAAAGCATGGCTTCTTTTGCACACCTAGCTGCATCGATATTGCGACGCGATTTTCTGAAAAACTCAATATTGGGCTCAGCCGCTTTGACCGCATTGGAACAAGCCGGCTCCACTTCATCGCTTCTAGCAGCGGAACGCTCGCCGCATTTCGCCTCAAAAGCAAAACGCGTTATCTATCTATTTCAATCAGGAGGTCCATCACACCTGGAATTGATGGACTACAAGCCCAAGCTCAAGGAACTCCACGGAACTGAATTACCTGACAGTATTCGACAAGGTCAGCGACTGACGGGAATGACATCCGGCCAAAAAAGTTTTCCCTGTGTTGCCCCTAAGTTTAAATTTGAACAGCATGGCAGCAATGGCGCATGGTTCAGTGAATTGCTTCCCAAGACGGGCCATATCGCCGATAAACTATGTATCATTCGCTCGATGCATACCGAAGCGATCAATCATGACCCTGCGATTACCTTCATGCAAACGGGTTCACAACAGCCGGGTCGCCCATCGCTCGGTGCATGGCTTAGTTATGGTCTGGGTAGTGAAGCCGAAGATTTGCCCGCATTTGTGGTGATGATTTCTCACGGCTCCGGCAGCGATGCGAATCAAGGCCTCCTCGATCGTCTCTGGGGAGCAGGCTTTCTACCGTCAAGCCATCAGGGGGTGAAGCTGCGAAGTGGAGCTGACCCGGTTCTCTACTTGAATGATCCTGCAGGTATCGATCGGTCGCTCCGGCGTCAAATGCTCGATAAGTTATCCCAATTAAATCGCTTGCAGCAAGCGCAAGATGGGGATCCAGAGATTTCCACGCGAATCGAACAGTATGAGATGGCCTTTCGTATGCAAACCTCAGTGCCATCGCTGACCGATTTATCGGACGAGCCAGAGTCCACGTTTGAGATGTACGGAGCCGATGCTAGAAAGCCAGGGTCTTATGCGGCAAATTGTTTAATGGCCCGTTGTTTAGTCGAACGTGGCGTACGGTTCGTGCAGCTCTATCATCGCGGTTGGGATAATCACGGAAACCTCCCATCCAATATTCCTAAGCAGTGCAAAGATATTGACCAGCCTCAGTCAGCGTTGATCCGAGACCTAGAACAACGCGGTCTACTAGACGATACGCTCGTCATCTGGGGTGGTGAATTTGGTAGAACAGTCTACAGCCAAGGTTCATTACAAGATGATTATGGACGCGACCATCATGGCCGTTGCTTTTCCATGTGGCTTGCCGGCGGCGGAATCCGAGCGGGAACCGTTATTGGCGAAACCGACGACTATGGTTACAACATTGTCCGCGATCCTGTTCATATACATGATTTGCACGCAACCCTCCTGCATTGCCTTGGTTTCGATCATGAGCGTTTGACTTATCGATTTCAAGGACGCGATTTCCGTTTGACCGATGTGCATGGAAAAGTAATTCAAGCCATGCTCGGTTAGCCGAAGTAACCTTCACGATTGAACATTGCATGGATGTGAAAATATGAATCAACCCTTATCGCTTATCTGCTCCCCCGGTCCCAACGAACATTCGGTGCGGAGCAGTGATGGGAAAGTCTTGACACCACCTAAAGACTGGAAACTCCTGGCCCCGGGTGACCCCGCTTTAACTCGCCGTGTCAAATTGGCAGGACCTCATTGGATTGTTCAAGAAAAGAAAGGACGCAAAATTTTTTCAAAAGGTATCTGGGCCCAAGCGAGCACGATCGAATCGATTCGACAAGATCTCGAACAAGAACGTTCTACTGAGTCCTATGCGAAAAAACGCCAGGGTGCTGCGATACGCCGCGAAGTGAAACAAGCGACTTATGTCGATGATTTTCTCCAAACCGTTTTAGACTATCTTAAATTCCATCCGAAACATTCTGTTTTTGCTGAGAAACTTGCGAAAGCGGTAACCGCGCATGCAACTCCTGTCGGCAGCGGCACAGTTGCTCGCACCGAACGCATCCCCATTGAACGTCGCGCCGAAGCCGCCGTTATTGCATGGATGAGGCATCAAACCTCGGCCTATGATCAAATGAAGATACCAAGAGTCAAAGGGATGCGCCGGGAAGTTCGTCGGATGTTAGCGCAGCGTTCCAAAGAATTGCTCGATCAATATCGTCAAGGAGTTAATTCTAGCGAACTATGCCCCCTTGCCCGCGCGCTCAAGGCCAGAGACTAGTTTTTCAATCCGTGCGCCGTGAGGCCAGGGTTCCCGCGCCTGGGCTCGCGGGCGGAGTGGACCAGAGCCGTGGCGAGTCAAACTGGAGAACCGCAGCCGGCGCGGTCGGCTAATTGGGACCACGCCTCAGCAAAGCCATCAGATCATTGATTTCTTCAGCGGTCAAAACATCCATGAGACCTCCCGGCATCGGCGAAACATTGGAGGGGGATGAGGCTTCAATTTCCGCGCGTTCAATCGTTTCCGTGCGGCCCGTAATGGAATCGACTTCAATCGTAAGCTGCTTGCTACTAACACCCACAGTTCGTCCAGAAACAACCGTACCATCTTCCATCAAATAAGTCGTATTAAGATACTTCGGATCAACTTGTTTCGAAGGTTCTAAAATCGATTCCAACAGCGCTCGCTGATCAAACCGCTTACCAACACCGGTAAGATCTGGTCCTATTTGAGTTCCTACTTCACCAAAACGATGACACTTCAAACAGGAAGCGGCTTGCATTGCCAATATTCCACGTGCCATGATCGCTTCACCTCGCTGATCGGCTTCGGTTTTGTCTTTCGGTAACGCGGACTCCAGATCGGACATGGTCCATCGTCGCACGACGGCACGCGGCGAAACGGTCTCACCCGGAGCCGTTGCCAGCGGCTGTTTTAATTGCTCGAACCGATCTGCCAGCTTGACCTTCTGAGCGTCGGAAGCCCTGCTGGCAAACTGTTCGATCAACTGTTGGCGAATTGTATCCAGCAGTTTTCCTCCCTGATAGCTACGGCTCTGTTGTAACCAGATCAACAGTCGCGTTAAATTGCCATCGCTCCATTCACCTTTCACATTCAGCAGTGTTTTAGCATACTGAAATTGCTCTTCTTGGGTGGAAGCTTTCTCTATGGCCGTCAAACTGTCATCCACGATTCCGTCTGTTTGAAAATGGACCAACAATTCTTGCAGCAACCAATTGACACCGAAATCGGAGTTCGGAAACATGGGGCGAATTTTGGGGACAACAGCAGCCGCTGCGGGGGCCGTTGATTGGTGGCGAATGATCGATAATTGCAGCGCTCGCAATGCGATTCTCTTATTGGCAACCGATAACTGGGACCAATCGAGATGGTTGAGGATGGAATGCAACATCTGCTGATCTTCCGCTGAGCCTGTGCGGGCCAGAGCAATGAGTGATTGTAGGGTAGCTGAATTGGCCCCGCTGGTTTGCAAACGAGATTTCCAAGTTGCGACCGGTAAGTGTTCGAGTGCCGCGCGCGCGGAAGACGCCAGCCACACATCATCGCTTTGAAGATTTTCCCAAATGAATTCGAGTTGCGCTGGATCTGGATTTTTCTGTAGTGCTTCTAATTGATGCCGCGTGCGGATACCTCGAAGATCGGGTGTTAGAGTGCTTTGTATCGGAAGTGTGAGCTTCAGCAGATTTTCTGTGGATGCAGTTTGCTTTTTGGGTGAATAGCGAATTCGATACAAACCACTTTGTGAGCCGCGGCCCCCCGTAATGCAATAAAGATTCCCATCGGGACCAAAAGCCATATCGCAAACGTTGAATGGACCACCTTCCGCGAACAGTTCAGATTCCGCATGATAGGTAGCACCCTGAGGGGTCAGTTTGACCAGAAAAATCCTCCCCAGTTGCCAATCGGCCATTAACAAAAGATCTCGATATTCTTCGGGCCATTGGCTCTTATCGCAAAAGACCAGGCCGGTGGGAGAAGAGTATCCGGTATCGAGAGTGGATGGCATTGAGTCGGGGAACCAAGCGGGCCATTTTCCAGTACCCCAGCGCCAACCGTATTCTCCACCGAGCACGATATGGTTCAACCGCGTAGGACGATACCAAGGGAGACCGACATCCCATTCCATGTCCGCATCCCACGTAAACATCTCTCCATCCCGATTGAAAGCCATGTCGAATGGATTTCGAAATCCACCCGCCAGAATCGTCCAGGTTTTCCCCTCGGGATCGATTTTTACGATATACCCAACGCGATCATCCTGACCTACATCATTATAGTAGGGTAGAAGCCAATCATTCTTAGCCCCGCGATAGGTCGATTCATTTGTGATCGTATCAGGCATGACGACATCATTGCCTACTACGATGTAAACCATATTATCAGGACCAAGCACGATCTGATTGGTGCCATGACCATAGCGAGAATTGTAGGCGAGCTTTTGCAGCAATTGTTTTTCTTCAAACTCGCCATCGCCATCAACATCTTGCAAGCGATAGATTTCCTGACTATCGGTCGCCGAGAGATACAGCGAATCATGAGCATAGAGTATCCCGCGAATATGTCGGTACGATTCGGTACCAGCTAAACGGGAAAATGAAATACGCTTATCGGGCTGATTCATTCCGAGGCGTGCTACCCCTCGATCATCCAAGCCGATAATAATGTCCCCTCGCGGATCGAACGTCATACTGATCCAAGAACTCTCATCTTCTTGGGCCGAACGCAGCAATTCGATTTCGAAATTCTCAGCTAAGCGAATAGAAGATGGCGGCGTAGCCTCTCGTTCATCGACCATCAAGGCAAATGCTAATAGAATCGCTGCGTAGGACATAGAAATATTCCATCGAAGAAAGCTAATGAATGAGTTCTTAAATTAGACTCGATTCACAGCTCGTTTGCAAAATCGCAAGTTAAAATTTGTATACAAAAATAAAGCTGCTACGCATGAAGAATAACCTCTAAAGCGATACAGCGTAGAGAAGCCTATGATTGGGATCGAAAGAGGGAAAAAGCTAGGGCGACAACGCTTCTCGTAGCCGAATCAATAGCAGTTCGAACTCTGGAAGTTGTTGATATTCGCGAGCCACTTCAACTGCCATTTCCGGATCATCGGTTACAATCAATTCAGCTCCTTGTACCATCAAACGAAATATGCTCTCTCGATCGTTAATGGTCCAAACAGCAACCTGCATACCACGTTGTCTCGCTCTTTCCAGTAATTCCGGCGAAAACGTTCCTTGACTGACGCTTAGGAAATTAGCATCCAACTTGGTGATATCTCCCACGCTAGCAGAAACTAGGTAACCGCGGCGAATCGTTGGGCGAAGAGCGGCCACCTGCTCGAGCGCTTTATATTCCAAGGAGATGATCTCGTGGGCAGGTCGCGATGGATATTGATCCAATAACGCTGCAACGGCTTCCGCCAAAGAGGGCTTAAAGCCGTAATACTTTAACTCGATACTGAGCCGGATTTTGTTTTGCGATCGCTTTAGAAATTCCTCTAAGGTAGCGAGAGATTCAGAGGGAGCAGGGGGACGCATTTGGCTGCCAATATCTGTTTTTCTAAGTTCCGCATCGGTTGCTTCACTGATAACGAGTGGCCTCCCCGCCATGCGTCGCAGATCTCGATCATGCGTAACAAAAATCGTACCTTCTTTGCTCTGCTGAACATCGATTTCCGCGCTGTCGGCTCCAACTGCAATCGCATGCTCCAACGCGCTGAGCGAATTTTCTGGAAAACCTTTGGCGCCAGCGCGATGAGCTACGATTTGTACCGATTGGCGAACCGTGTAGTCCAGCACCTTTTGCAGCGCGCCGAAGCCGATGAGCAGTGAGACGATGGAGGCTGCGATAAGCAGGATAAGAGGCCGGGTCCAACTCTTTGGGTGCGGCATTTCCTTGCTCGATATCGAGGCTTCAATTTCAAGCCTCCGGTCAAATGTCGTCCAAATAGCGGCCGTCAACCAACACTGGGAACTGATCGTAACCAGCATTAAAACAATACTATGCGATAGAAGAATAAAAACTCCAGCCCAGACACTCTTCTCTGAATCATGCTCGACCAACGAAAACAGTCTTGATGTCACAATCGCGATGACCCAAGGGGCGGTGATGTACAGCAAAAAGTGAACGATAAACCAAGATACAATCGCAACGATAATATTGGACTTGGCACTCTGGTGATGCCAGGCTTGCCACAAACAAGGCAAGACTAAAGTTCGCTCGAAAATGAGTTTGGGTAGGGCGTGAAACCATTTGAGCAACAGCCAACCCAAAACGATGATCGCTCCCAGAGATAGAATAATGCCCAATATCACAGCAACAATAAACTTGGGAGGTTTGTTGGCGAGGTAAAAGTTGATATCTGCATCCGACAGCATCAGCCAGTAAACGAACCAAGCAAGAAAGACGAAAGGTGCGACAAAGAGAAGTGCAACCATGGTTTGGATAGTGGCCATCAAGAGGACACGCGGCAGTGCAACCAGCGATAGCTTTAATGATTGAACTACGTTTCCTTTCGGATCCGCCAGAACTCTTAAGATACATGACTGCTCAAAATAGAGTGCGGCAAGGTACATCATCGGAAGCACGGCGATCGTCAGGGCACCAATCGGACTGAGCGCAAAGTCGATCAATGCTGAGTTGCCAACGGCAGGACTGCCATCGCGAGCCAATAACGCGGCCAAAATCGCACCCACGAGCGAAGAAAAAACGAGAGCCGAGGCGAGTTTTAGCCAAAACTGAAGAATGACCAGCGAAAGAAAGCGACTGGCTAACGATCGGGTCACGGCTCGGGTGTTCGCGATAACAATGTGGAAAATGGGGCTTCGTCCTAGACTGGAATGTCATTCGATGGAAAGTTGCTCAAAATGATAACAAAAAAAGCCTTGCATCAGAAAGTCCGATGCAAGGCTTGTGAGAAAATAACAGCTTGTGCGGGTTATTTGAGAGTAGGCAATTTGCGTCCAGGGGTCCAGGGTGCTCCGGCATCCTCAAGTTTCTGATGGAAGTTAGGTAGGTCCACTTCCAAAAGCTGTCGCAGTTGGGCTTCGACTGCCGTGTATTCTTCATTCACGACCGACCACAAGCGGCGATGGGTATTGGTCGGTCCCGTCGATACACCGTAGCTTCCACCGATAACGGTTTGCAAGCGATCTAACATGCCCGGCATACTCGGTTCATTACGACGCGGCTTCGTAGGGTCACCTGTGAATTTTTCAGACAGATCTTCCAAGCGTATCGCCATGTCGCGGGCATCTTTCGCAAACGCAGGGTCCAAAGTTGGCGTTGCTTCGATCATCCGTTGTACCAGATCAAGTTGCTCCTGGGTCTGAGCGACCATCCGCTGTGCGGCTAGCACAACGCGTTGCAGTTTGGCAACTTGCGAATTAAATTCCGCAAAAGCAATGCGTTGTTCCGGTGTGACCGCATCCCATCCGAGTGGCTGCACTTCAAATTCAACCGCTGCGACTAACTCTTTGATCTCACCATCGATCACCTGTGAATAGCTGACGGTATACTTGCCCGGCAAAGCGGTTGGATAAGCGCCACTTGCCAAAGGACCGACGCTGGGAAGTTCATAACCCCAGGTTGCTCGATGGATGCCACGCGATAAGGCCGCCGGAAGTCGGGCGACAACCCTGCCGGCGGTATCTTTAATGGTCAACCAAGCTTTGGGTTGTTGTTCACGATCCTCTCCCTTCAGCTCTTCCCAGCTTGGATAAGGCGTATCTCCTCCGCCTGCCGCAACTTTTTGATCCTTCTCTTTGCGTTGGGCTGAGCGAGATTTTACCGATTCCTTGACGTAATACGTAAAGGTTACTCCAAAGTCCGGATTGGGTGCCGTATAGAAACTAGCTCCCTGAAAAGCTTTGGGGCCTCCACCGGCAAGTGGCGTGGATGGAACATACATCAAGCCGGGCTTAATGGGGAAAATCTTGGCAGCTTCCTCGACCATGGCAAGCGAGACGGCTCGCAGGGGTGTGTAGTCATCAAGAATGTAAAATCCTCTGCCGAATGTTCCGGCAACCAAATCATTTTCACGGCGCTGTATTTCCAGTTCACGCACCGCAATCGTCGGAATACCACCACTCAGTTGCAGCCATTTCTGTCCACCATCTACCGTGCAGAAGATTCCAAATTCGGTTCCCACGAAGAGAAGATTCTCAGCCACATGATCTTGTTTGAGCGTGTAAACACTACCGCGTTCCGGCAGATTGGCGGTGATCAACGACCAATTATGTCCACGGTCGGTGCTCTTCAACACATAGGGCCTGAAGTCGCCACGCTTGAAATTCTGAACGACGACAAAGACCGTATTGGCATCAAACAACGAAGCTTCGATGTCGCTGATATAGCCAAATTCGGGAACGTCGAGGCTACCAAATTTTTCGATTTTGCGCCAGTTTTGGCCACCATCTTCGGTAACTTGCAGCAATCCATCATCGGTGCCCGCATAGATCAGTCCACTGACCAGCGGTGATTCGTCCAGGGAAATGACACTGCAATAAGGGCTGGTGGAAGCATTCTTGGCAACCGCATCGACTCCCCACACTCGTCCCATCACCTTTAACTGATTTCGATCGATTTGGCGGGTTAGGTCAGGGCTGATCGCTTTCCAGGTATCACCACGATCATCGCTGGCGAACAGAATCTGGCAACCATAGTAAATGCGCCGAGAATTGTGCGGGCTGATCAAAAGCGGGGAGTCCCAGTTCCAGCGAAGAGGTGGGCCATCTTTCTCTTCCTGCGGTTTGATATCGATGGTCTCGCCCGTCTTGCGATCGAAGCGTACCAAGCCACCATACTGCCACTGGGAATATACGATGTTAGGATCGGTGGGATCAACGGCCGGATCGAATCCATCACCGAAAACGGTAACGAACCAATCGCTGTTGCGAATACCGTGGATATTGGTCGTTCGCGATGGACCCCCTTGTGTCGCATTATCCTGAGTACCACCGTAAACATTATAAAAGGGTTTATCATTGCTCAAACCAATCTTATAAAATTGGGTCAGCGGAAGATTGGCATAAAAGTGATAGGACGCTCCACGGTCCCAAGTTTCATATAAGCCTCCATCGCAACCGACAAGCAAATGGTCTTCGTCCTGTGGATCGATTACAAGAGCATGATTGTCGACATGTTTGTTTTTTTCGCCGGCTGGGAGAAACGTTTTTCCTCCATCCTCCGTGACCATGAGATAGGTGTCTAGTGAATAGACGCGGTCCAATTTGTGAGGGCAGGCGACAATTTCTTGATAGTACTGTGGGCTGGTGCTCACATAACTGCTTTGCTTCTGCCACGATTCGCCACGATCGGCCGATCGGAAAAAGCCGCCAGCATCTTCAGCAGCTTCGACGATCGCATAAAGAATGTCGGGTTGTACCGGAGAAATCGCGAGACCGATACGGCCAACATCCCCACCCGGCAAACCGCGCATGATCTTTCGCCATGTTGTTCCCCCATCGATCGACTTATAAACCGCAGACTCCGGACCACCATCGATCAAAGTCCACTGATGACGTCGGCGTTGATACGAGGCTGCGTACAAAACGTTCGGATCGCGAGGATCCATGATCAAGTCGGTGACCCCTGTCCGCTCACTGATCGCCAGAATTTGCGTCCATGATTTCCCACCATCGGTTGTTTTGTAAAGGCCTCGATCTCCACCATCTTTCCATAGCGGTCCTTGAGAGGCTACATAGACAACGTTGCTGTTTTCAGGATGAACCACAATCTTGGCGATGTGTTCCGAATTAGTTAGACCGACCTTCGAAAAGGACTTTCCACCGTCGATACTTTTGTAGACGCCATCACCATATCCAACGCTGCGTTGACTATTGTTTTCGCCAGTCCCGACCCAAACAGTGAAACGATCATTGGGGTCGATAGTGACGCAGCCGATCGAGTAACTTCCGTAATTATCGAAAATGGGAGTCCAAGTCGTACCGGCATTGTTCGTTTTCCATACGCCTCCAGAACCCGCTGCCAAATAACGAACACTCCGATCGACCGGATCCATGGCGATATCCACAATACGGCCACTCATCACGGCAGGACCGATATTACGAAACTGAAATGCGCCCAACAAACCTTCGTTGAGGCCCGGAGCGGGGTCCTTCGGTTGATCGCTATCCTGCGCAAAAAGTGGCAAAGCCGTTACAGTAAACGAAAGAAAAACGATGGAACCCATCCAACAAAAGCCGCGCAGCATGCTGTCATTCTCCTGAAGATTTAGCACTCATTTTTGAGTTACCTAACAGGATAGTTACCTTGGATCCATTTTTCCTCGTTTCCTGGATCCGATTCAGCGATGTTTTCGCAAAAAAAGAACTTTCCGCCCCATATGGATGGGTGTTTGGCTTGGCAGACTCCAGTGTCAATCGGGCGACTGACCGCCAACGGGGAGTGAGCCGGAAAACGGAAAAAACGGTTTTGAAAAGCACGTTCCGTTTTCGAATTGGTTCGGCCAATCGTCAACCTCGCGATCGACTTCAATGGGCTGCGCTAACAAACTGCACAGGCGTCGTCTCTATCCGAACTTTTCTGTGTCGGTACGCGTTTCTGTGTCGGTACGCGTTTCCATTTTGATGAGCGAGGTACGCTGCTTCGTCCATCAATGCACTTGAAGCATCCGCTCCAAAGCAACCAATGACCAGCGAGACGTTTCTTCATCGACAATAATTCGGTTTACCACCGTTTGATTAGCTAAGTTTTCTAGAGACCAACAGAGATGTGCCAAGTCGATTCGATACATCGTGGCACACATGCAAACGACCGGTGACAAAAAATGAATCTCCTGCTCGGGATGTTCCTGCTTTAGTCGGTTGACTAAATGCAATTCCGTTCCAATCGCCCAGCGGGTCCCCGGCGGAGCTTTTTTGACCGTATCAATAATCTTGCTGGTCGAGCCCGATATATCAGCGATGTCATTGACTTCTTGCATGCATTCCGGATGGACAAGAATTTTGATATCGGGCATCTTGTTACGAAACTGCTCAACATGACTGGCGCGAAACATTTGATGCACGCTGCAGTGCCCTTTCCACAAAATCACTCGACTGTTTTGGTAGTCGCTGTCGCTGTTTCCTCCGAGGTCATCCGCATACGGATCCCAGACAGGCATCTGCTCGTTGGTAATACCCAGTTTCAAGGCCGTGTTGCGACCAAGATGCTGGTCTGGAAAAAAGAAGACTCTTTTCGACTTGGCGAAGGACCATTTCAAAACTGCTGCCGCATTGCTGCTGGTACAAACGATGCCACCATGCTTACCACAAAAAGCTTTTAGACTCGCGGCCGAATTGATGTAGGTAACTGGAGTAATATCTTTGGTATCGATGACCTCCGAAAGTTCCTGCCAAGCTCGCTCTACTTGAGCGATCGCGGCCATATCGGCCATCGAACATCCTGCTGCCATATCGGGCAGCACAACCGTAACACGTTCGCCAGTGCGAGCCGTTAATTTTTCAGGACGATTCGCCAGAATATCGGCAGTCTCGGCCATGAAGTGCACACCGCAGAAAACAATCGAACGGCAATCCTGACTGTCCGCTGCCATCTTGCTCAGCTGATAGCTGTCCCCCCGCAAATCGCTGTGCGCAATGACTTCATCCTGCTGATAATGGTGTCCGAGGATAAGCAATTTGGAGCCGAGCGACCGTTTGACCGCAGCGATGCGGGTCGACAAAGTGCTGTTGTCCAGCCCCTTATAATCGCTCAATGGTAAAGCGGTTGGATTGAGTTCGACTACATTCATTGTCCTGAAGTTCCTGATAAAAACCGGAAGGTAACACGGTCACTGAATCTTAACCTCTGTCTATTGTAGCAAGGTTTCCACTCAAGTCCGACCGCGGATCGTTCGATAACCAATACGATGGAGACGTTTCTCTACAAAACAAATCCATTGTTAGCTTTATCGGACTTGCTGGAATATGTTGACCTGTAAAACCACCCCAGACTATTGGAAGAGCCTCCTCAAGGTGACGGTTCCTGTGCGGGTGATTCTAGCCAAAAAAAAGATGACGGTGGACGAAATCCTGGATCTCGTACCGGGGATTATGATCCAGTTCGATAAGCCTTGTGACAGCCCCTTGACCGTGGAAGTCGATGGCCAAGTACTTGCCAACGGCGAAGTAGTCAAAGTGGGCGACAAGTTTGGCGTACGAATCAAGGAAGTTGTGCGATCTGCAGAAAGATACATTCCCGTTTGGCCGAACCAACCGGAAAAGTCTGATTCGTAAAGCAGACTCCCAACAGACCCGCTTCCAACTCGTATCTCTGGGAAGAAGATGCCTTTGTAAGCTGCTTGCTTTCGAGCGATCTACAGCGTTCCTGCGACCAAGGACTGGATGCATGGACCGGCGTTAGATCGCACCTCTCCAATGCCCGTTGGGTGGACAACTGGAGAGGCGAAACAGGATGAAGCTACTCCGCTGGATAGCTTTAGGCAACCTGCCAAGTATCGCCTGAACGGAACAGTTGATTTAGGTCACCAGCGCCTCGCTTTTGTTTGGCAAATTTAATCTGGTCATTCATTTGATCGTCGAAGGTTGGCGCCTGCACATCTCGGAACACGCCAATGGGTTCTGGGAATTCAGCCCGACGCATCCGCGCTAGCAAGAACGAGTGAATGAGATCACCCTGCTCATCATGCACCAGCAAATCATTTTCTGAAATTCCATTGCCTAACTGCACCACTTCGATTTTCGTACCCACCAGTCGAATGCCTTTATCCCGGTCTTTTCCGAAGATCAGCGGTTTGCCATGCTCCAGTTCGATAACGTGGTCATCTCGAGTCGCACGATCGGCCGCGTAATTCCAGGCTCCATCGTTGAACACGTTGCAGTTCTGATACACTTCGACGAAGGCCGTCCCTTTATGCTCAGCGGCACGTTTAAGCGTAGCAGCAAGATGTTTCACATGGGCATCGATCGAACGAGCCACAAAGGTTGCCTCGGCCCCTAACGCCAATAACATGGGGTTGAGCGGATGATCGACAGCCCCCATCGGCGTGCTCTTGGTGATCTGCCCCTCGGGACTCGTCGGAGAATATTGACCCTTGGTCAATCCATAAATTCGGTTGTTGAACAAGATGATGTTCAGGTTGACATTGCGACGCAGCAAATGAACAAAATGGTTCCCACCGATACTCAGCGCATCACCATCGCCCGTGATTACCCAAACCTTTAAATCGGGTCGCGTTACCTTGAGCCCCGTTGCCACAGCGGGCGCGCGGCCGTGAATACTGTGAACACCATAGGTGTTCATGTAGTAAGGAAAACGGCTCGAGCAACCGATGCCCGACACAAATACCATCTGCTCTGGCGGAATGCCAAGTTCAGGCAATACCTTTTTCATTTGAGCAAGAATGGAATAATCACCACATCCAGGGCACCAACGCACATCTTGATCGCTGGCAAAATCGGCTGCCTTTAGAACAGGAAGACTGGCTGTACTCATCGTCATCTCGAAAGAATAAAGTTCTTTTTCAAAAAGGTTAGGAAGCGATGCTTCAATCTCCCGATCGCGTATTCCGCAAATCGAACGGGAGAACTAAGCTTGTTTGCAAACGTTCGAAATCTGTTCGAACAATTCGCCAATCGTGAATGGCTTACCTTTGACTTTGTTGTAGCCGATCGCATCGACCAAATACTTGGCACGGATCAACATCCGCAGTTGACCCATATTGAGTTCAGGAATCAGCACACGGCGATAGCACTTCAAAACATCCCCAAGATTGCTTGGGAAAGGATTGAGATGTCGCAAATGTAGATGAGCCACTTTCAGTCCATGCTCTTGGGCTTGTCGAACAGCCGTCATACAAGCACCGTAAGTGCCACCCCAAGAAACAACCAACAGGTCGCCCGTGTCCGGACCCATCACCGTTGCCGGAGGAATCAATTTGGCAACATTGGCCACTTTCTGCTCGCGGGTACGAACCATGTGCTGATGATTTTCAGGATCGTAACTGATGTTGCCCGTCACATCCTCTTTCTCAATACCACCAACGCGATGCATCAATCCGGCAGTTCCCGGAATGGCCCAAGGTCGAGCAAGCAGCTCATCTCGACGATACGGTTTAAAATTACCCGCAGCCGAAGAATCTGGATGTTGGATCTGGATTTTTTCCATCTGGTTCACATCGGGAATCAACCACGGCTCGGCTCCGTTGGCGATGTAACCGTCCGATAGAATCACCACCGGAATCATCAAACGCGATGCAATCCGCCAGGCTTCAATCGCAGTATCAAAACAATCCGCCGGCGATCGAGCAGCGATTACAGGAAGCGGCGCTTCACCGTTGCGACCAAAAAGCACTTGCAATAAATCCGCTTGCTCCGTCTTCGTCGGCAGACCCGTACTGGGTCCACCACGCTGCACATCGATAATGATCATCGGCAGCTCGAGCATCAAGGCGAGCCCCATCGCTTCAGCCTTCAGCGCGATGCCCGGTCCGCTGCTGGTCGTAACTCCCATGCTACCACCATACGCGGCGCCAATCGCTGAACACACCGCCGCTATTTCATCTTCCGCCTGGAAGGTGTACACACCAAAATTCTTGAAACGACTCAACTCGTGCAAAATATCGCTGGCCGGCGTAATGGGATAAGAACCATAAAACAGCTGCTTGCCCGATAACTGCGCAGCTGTCATCAAGCCCCAAGCCAACGCCTGATTGCCCATCATGTTTCGATATAAGCCCGGCGCTAACGACGCAGGCTCCACCCGATAGGAAGCCCCTAACGTTTCGGTCGTTTCGCCAAAGGACCAACCCGCCATTAACGCCCGCTCATTGGCCTGCTGTATGTCTGGAGTCTTGGCAAACTTCTCGCGAATAAATCGCAACGTAGGCTCCATCGATCGCCCATAAAGCCAAAAGACCATTCCCATCGCAAAAAAGTTTTTGCAGCGATCCGCCTCTTTGACACTTAGGCCCAATTCCTTCACGGCTTCCGTGGTCAATTTGTTCATCGGCACCCGAACCAAGCGATAATTTTCCATCGCCGGCTCTTCTAGCGGACTGGTCTTCAAATTGGCCAACTTGAGGTCTTTGTCTTCGAAGTTGTCCTCGTTGACAATCAACAGACCTCCCTTGCGGAGGTCGGTCAGGTTCGTTACCAACGCAGCAGGATTCATGGCGATCAGCGCGTCGACCACGTCCCCAGGCGTAAAGACCTCGTGAGACGCAAATTGCACCTGAAAACCGCTTACGCCGGCCCTGGTGCCTCGCGGAGCACGGATCTCAGCCGGGAAATCAGGAAACGTGGCGATATCATTGCCCAACAAAGCAGAGGTATTCGTGAGCTGAGTGCCAAGCAACTGCATTCCGTCCCCAGAATCACCTGCCAGTCGCACCGTAACGCCACTGACATATTGAACCGGTTTCGAAGTCTGCTCCAAAGAAGCCATGTCCGTCGACATGCGGGGTACATCCATCAAAAGGGTAGTCGGTTGAATTGTAACGATATAAAAGAGTTTATCGTTTTTTCCATTTGTTAGGGTAAACCTATTTTGTCAAAAGAACAGGCCTATATGTGTCCCAGGCTCCCTATTTTTGCATAGCCGCGAATACTTCACCTAAAAACCCAGGATACGCTCACTCTTGTGCAGTGGTTCTGGGCGTTCGATCCGGTCCGGCCACAACGCGTCCAGTCCCAACCGTTCCTACCGATGGCACTTAACTAATCGCTATTTGCCAGCAACAAACGACTCCCATAACCTTTTGTCGGTACCCAAGTCTGGTCATCAAAGCGATCGATCACGCTCCCGAATTAAAGCCGGCTGTGCGATTCGAGCACAGGACTGCGAAGACGACAGCTTCGCACGTAGAGTCTATCCGAAAACCACTCGCCGACGGCGTTAGCCGCGGTTTTTAGATTGGAGCGAAAAGTCGAAACGATAACGATGAGTCGCTCTGGCGTTCGGCGCGGTTTTATGGGTGTTCGGATAGGCTCTTAGAAAAACGTGCTACCAGTAGAACGCTGCACCACCTGTAGAACGCTGCAGGCCAGTAGAACAGAAGCTAGCAAGAATGGAATGCTGCGACATCAAGCCTATTCCCAACAAAAAAGGGGCTCGACTCATTTGTCGAAGCCCCTTATTCGGTGCCGAAATTCGCCTATGCGAGCTTCGCCTGTGCCAGATTCTTCAGTGTAAAAACTCGCCTCTACTCTGCTGCGAACCGGTTTCCAGCATTGGTTACAGTTTGGGAACAGGTCGCTTTGGAGGTGGCTTGGCCAACATCGCAGCTTGTTCATCTTGCGGTGGCGGAGGAATGTTATTGTTATTGTTGCCAGGATTATTCCTCATTGCGGCCGGTGGCGTCAAATCGGTGAACTCTTCTACCCATTTCCAACCCAGCGGTTGTTTTAATTCTCTGGAAGCTAGCAATGCCCACGGCGTTCTGGGGTGATTCTTAACCACCGTCTCCAACATGTCTCTGGCTTGCTGTGCTTCCTTCTCCGCTTTACTTCCAACGCTGATTTCAGCATCCGGTACCAGCACCCAAGTATTGCTTTTCTCTTTTTCAAACTTCATGCCGCGTTTGGCTTTCGCCAGCATCGCGTTGTAGCCTTCGGTGCGAACCTTATGCGCCAATGCCATACCTACGGACAGATCATAACCTGCCAGCCATCTCAAGTTCGATTCCTTCTCCCGTGCTGGCAAGCCTGCGACCAGGATCTCCGCTAAAGCTTGCAGTTTTGGTTCCAAGCGGGCCGCGGACTGTTGAGCAGTGGTCAGTTCCGTGACAAAACGAGCCTCATCCGAGCGAATGAAACGCAATTGAGT
>JBIKMB010000277.1:0-6993 GCA_044359485.1 Pirellulaceae bacterium
CGTTAGCCCTTACCGACTCCGGCAGCTTCCAAGAATTTTTCTGGTGTGGTACCAATCCGCTGCAAGGTTTGCTCAAACGAATTTCCTTGCCGCAGCGACTTGATGAATTCATCGAGCACTTTGCGATTGGGTTCAGTCAGAGCCATCGAGACCCTCAATCCGATCAAAGCCGCTTGCTCTTCGCCCACTTGATTCTCCACCACCGCTTTGGCTGACGGAGCACTGGTTACGGCTGAGACCAAGCCTTGGTTCCACAGGGTAACACGCGGATCATCTTTGCCGACCAGCGAACTGACGGCACCGCGAGCGATTCCTTCAGAAAACCAGAACGGTACACCATTCATGTTCGATAAACTCAGTCCGATCATGCCTTGGATCAACTGGCCTTCCAACTGGGCATCCGTAGCATCGGGTGAATAGGCCAAAGCTGTGTAGGCGTCTAGCACACGACCTCCCCAGTGATTGGACCATTCGGTGGGCAAAGCACGTTTCTCCACCATGGTTCCGAACTCGGTGTAGTCATATCGCTGTTTAAAGGCATAGACGATGATGCCACCTTTGAGCAGCGGTTGGCTGCGATCGCTCTTTAGGTACTTATTGACCTGTTCAAGCGCTTTTTCCGCAATTCCTAGAACTCGTTGTGTTGCTTTCTCACCGATGTTGGAAAGCACCATGATGTCGCCACTTTCCGCGCGGTCGGCCGTTTCACCGGCCATCGCCAGTTTCCACTGAGCCATCGCGCGCTCGCGGCGGCGTGTCATTAGTTCTTCGTGTGTCGCTTTCTTCATCCAGGCTAGACTTACCACTTGTTCAATCGGTGTCGATCCATCCGGCCCATCGAACTTTGCTCCTTCTTTGATCCAGGTTGCGATCTTCATAATGTCGATATCCGCCAGTGGTGGTCGCCCGCCGGCTGGCATGCGCTGTCCACCGATCCCCTTGAGCATGCGGATCAAAACGCTGTCGTCAGGTTTGCCTGGAACGATAATCGCGCCACCTTCTCCCCCCCGCAGCAATTGCTGAAAGGTATCCATCGTGAGATTACCTGAGGCTCGCATCGCACCGATATGGCAGCCTTTGCAATTCTCTGCCAGCAGCGGAGCGATATCGTTGGAGAAGCTTACGGTTTCAGAACCTGTCGCGCGAACCAAGGTCAAGGCAGGGGTAGCTGGAGCATTGGCGTTGGGGACTAAGGTTTTAAGGTTCGCGTTCGCATCGGGTCCGTCGAACTTTGCACCCTCGGTAATCCATGCCTTGAGATCCGCTAACTGTTCCGGCGAAATACGTCCTCCGCCGCGAGGCATGTCGCCCGATTCGATCACTTCGACCAAACGGCTTCCCGCAGCATCGCCCGGGAAAACGACTTTACCCGCCGTGCTGCCATTGAGCAAAGCGGTAAAGGTTGCCATGTTAAAATTGCCCCGACTGCCATCGATATGGCAACGACCGCAGGAAGCGACCAACCAGGGAGCGAGTTTTTTACTGAAGGAAACGCCACCCATCGGGGCGGCTGGCTTTTCCGGTATCTTCCCCTCATAAATTTCTTGCCACGTTGGAAGGGGGTCCAAAGCATAGCCTTCCAGTTCGAGCATCGCATGGGCACGCTGGATCGATTTGTAAGGGGATTCAAGTCGGCGGGTGACTGTCTTATCGCCAAGCTTGGCTAGATCAATCAACTCGGCTTGGGACTTCTTGATCAATTCGACCGAAGCGTCGAATTCTCCTGCTTTGAAAGCTTTGGAGGCTTCCGTAACCTGCTTGGTCACCACGCCGATCTGTTTGTTGATCTCAGCTTTGTTTAGTTGGGGCTTTTCCTGGCCGAATGCCAATGTCGAACCGGTCGCAAGCAACAACATCCAGAGCAGGGCGTGCTTCAAGTTTTGCGATCCACTGCTGCCGAGATTCGTTACGCTCATCAATTTCATGGGATTACACCGCAAACAAAGCCAAACGGGCGATCGGTTTAAAATACGACAAAACTTGGACGTCCAGCAAATCGGTTTCTCCGAATTGCATTTTGGGAACACTGCTATTTCGGAAAATCGCACAGCCTTCTGTAGTTTAGCCTACTAAGGATAGCGGTTGGAGGGAACAGTTGTACTCTTCACAATGGCCAAGAACTGCCAGTCAGATCTCTCTCGTTAACGCACCGGCCTATAAGCCACAGATTTTTTGCAGCAGACCCAGAGGCGAATCAAGTATGGTCCAGCCAGCGAGCTAAGACGACGCCCAGGGCCACGGCAACCGCAAACATGACCATCAGGCCCAGAACGACCAACCAACGGCTCTTTTTCTGAGGCGGAGCGGCCGCTGGGGCAGGTGAGGGGGGGGTGACACGGGGTGGGTTAGGAGTGGCTTGGGGGGTGGTCGGGGGAGCAGGAGCAGGCTTGGCTGGAGCGGCTGTTGGGACATTTTGCGCGCCGGAACGCCTGGGGCTCGAACCACCTGCGGGGAGTTTTTTGGCGATTTCGGCTTCTAAATCGACGTTGCTCCCCACCGAGGAGTCTGGATTCTGGAACGAAACCGGGAGCATGACGCCGCTATCGGAGCTTGATAAGCCCGATCGTGGACGGCCCCCCATCGTATCGCCACCGGCATTGTTAACCGTGTCAACCTCTGCTGCGGCTCGGCGAGTGCCAGAACCGGTTCGGTCGCCGGATACTTCAGTTCCCAATCCGATGGAAGAATCGACTCCAGCCCGTGCCGCTCGCGCGGCGACTTCCTTCTTATGTTTTTCCAACCACTGCTCCAAAACTTCGGCCACAGCAGTGCAATTGGCATAACGAAACTTGGGGTCCTTCTGGATCATCTTAAAGCAAATGCCTTCGAGTTCGCCTGGCACCTCCGGCCGTTCAGCGCGAATATCGGGTGGCATTGCCGCTTGATGCTTGGCAATTCTCTGCGCGATGGTGCCTTCGGGAAACGGCGGATGTCCCGTCAAAAGAAAATACATCGTGCAGCCCAAGCCATAGATGTCAGCACGGGAGTCGACCGTGTGACTGTTGAGCGCTTGCTCGGGAGCCAAATAGTCGGCTGTTCCGAGAACCTTATCGTTGTAATCGATCGTCAAGGAAGCTTTACGATCATCGGAGAATAAGGCCAAGCCTAAGTCGAGTATCTTGACAAATCCCGCGCTGTTAACCAGAAGATTAGCGGGTTTGACATCGCGATGAATCAGGCCAACATCGTGCGCATGCTGCAGACCGCGAGCCGCTTGAGCGATGTAATTGGCGACCAAACCGATATCGAGAAATTTTTTCTCAGGTTGATCCTTATACTTTTCTAAACGGCGTTTGACCATGGTTTGCAGATCGGCCCCGTCGACGTACTCCATCACGATGTAGTGCGTATCGTTTTCTTGATCAATGTCGAACGCTCGCACAATGTTGGGATGATTCAGGGCGGCGATGGCTTTAGCTTCCAACTGAAATCGAGCCAAATAAGAAGAGTTGCCGAGTCGACTCTTGGGCAAAACTTTAATCGCCCGCTTGTGATGCATTGCGCGATGTTCGGCCAGATACACACTGCTCATACCGCCTGAACCTAGATGTCCAAGCAGTTTATGTTTCCCTAAGAAGAAGCCTTTGTATTTTCCAACGGCCAGCTTATCGGCATGCCAGCGGGTAATCAGTTTATGCTCGATCAACCAAGTCAGCAGGGGTTCCGCATCATCTTCAGGCGGATCGGGTTGTGCGGGATCATACGATTGGGGGCTGTTTTGTAGCGACTGTTGGGCGCGGAATGCCTCTAAAGCTGCTTCAAAAGCATCTAATTCGACCAGTCCACTTTTGCGAACCAGTTCAATCAATTTATCGGTAGATACCTTGGCCATTCCCGGTGCCTGCTGACTACCCTCCCAACGCTTCGCAGCTTTTCTTGCGCCGACTCGCTATGAACTTGTTCGATAGCGGAGCGTTTCAAGAAAAGAACGACGATTTCCCTGCGTCGAGAAGTTTGTTGGATTTAGGAGCCCGCCTCTGATTGCCCGCCTTTAATCACCTGACTGTAATCGCCCAACTCTATTATATACCGACTTGTCGGGAATTGACCCTAGTTTTCAGGCGTCTTTGGGTTCCTAGAATGAACAAGATACCAATGCGGCAGAGTCCATTTGAACTACAGTTGGCGGAAAAACTCTATTTTTTTGGCAATTTCCATGCATCCGACCCTCGAAGTCTACTACGATCCCAACCGTCTTCCGCTACCCCCGGTGGTCGGTTGGCTCGAAGCATTGGGGCTCTCGGCCATCCATCGGACACCCGAAGATGCCCCTGCGGAATGGCTGGAACGGTATGGTTGTTGCTTTCCGTGGGTGGTAGCCAACGGACGTCTTGTGCTCAAAGCGGGATTTCAACGTGCTCAGCTCGAGCGATTGGTACTGCGATGGTACGGCGCCCCGCTCCTGATCTATTACCCATGGAAACAGTGCCGCACACCCGAAAGGGCGTCGCAGAGCCTCGGCTGTGATCCCGCGCCGCACTCTCATCATCCTCAAAATCCTATCCCCGTTTTGCCATACCGCCAAAACAACAGCAACCTACCGAACCTCCAGCTTCAGCGCATCGAAGCTGGAGAAGATTCCGCGCTCTCGGAGATTCTGCTCCGCAGTTTCCGGTCCGGTTGGCGGCCCGTGATCGTGTGGGTTGATTCGTCATCACCGCCGCCTGTTAGCCTACTCTCTGACTACAAGCTCTCGGATAAAATCCTAACGCGGGCGCTGGAGCAACTGACGGTCTATGATTTGGCCCTTTTTAGGAAATCGACGGGTGAACCGCTTTTGCTGGGTCTGCGGGCATGGCATGGCGCCTTGTTTGGCGACAACGAGGCGATCGGACTGGACGTTTCGTATCTCATGGCCCGAGCCGAGGAGTTAGAGTTGAAGTCGATCGAAATAGAAGTCCAAGCGTCTGAGGTGAATGGATTCTCTATTGCAGAGACGTTGCCAGTGTCTAGCAATGCGGCTGAGCCGAAAAAGGATCGCTCATGACTTGTGTGGTAATCGGTGGAGGAGTGATTGGTTTATCGATCGCTTATCGTTTGGCTCAGGAAAAGTATCGCGTGCTTGTGTTGGATGAGCATGAGATTGGTTCTGGGCCATCTCGGGGTGCATCTTGGGCAGGAGCAGGTATTCTGCCAGCGGCAACATTGACGAATGTCGATGATCCGTATGAGCGACTGCGAGGGTTGAGCCATCAGTTGCATGTGAAGTGGTCCAGCGATCTGCGACAACAGACGGGGATCGACACAGGTTTTCGCCAGTGCGGCGGTTGGTATGTGGCTCGCACCAAAGCGGAGCGAGCGACGTTGATCGCGCAGCGTGATCTTTGGGAAGAGCAGGGGATCGAGGTTCAGTGGGGCAGTCGTCACGATTTGCTGCGCAGCGAACCGGCGTTGGAGTTAATGGCGAGGCGCGAGATCGATATCGAGGGCTGGTTTGTTCCCGAGGATTGTCAAATTCGAAATCCTCGACATTTAAAGGCGCTTCAAGCGGCTTGCTTGAATATGGGTGTCGAGCTTTTGAGTCAGCATCGCGTAGATCGCCTGCTGTGGAATCAAGAGCGATTGTTGGGTTTGGCGGTTGGTGATCGAACGATACAAGGGGAGCATTACTTTTTCACAGCCGGAGCATGGACGCAGCAAATGTTGCAGTGGTTTGATCTTCCGAGCGGTATTTTGCCGGTTCGCGGTCAAATGCTTTTATATAAAACCGAACCTGGTTGGATGAAAAGTATTATCAACGAAGGGCATCGCTATTTGGTGCCGCGAGAGGATGGTTATTTGCTAGCCGGTTCGTGTGAAGAGGAGGTTGGTTATGTATGCGAAACTACCGAGGAGCAAGTCGAGATCTTGAAGGAGTGGGTCTGTTCGATACTTGGTAGTGCCTGGGACCGTGAGCCGTTGCGGGCGTGGGCCGGATTGCGGCCAGGTGTCTTTGATGGTTTGCCTTACATAGGTCCGTTGTCGCGTTATCCACAGGTCTGGGTAGCAGCGGGTCATTTTCGCAGCGGTCTGCATTTGTCATGCGCGACGGCGGAATGTTTAGTGAGGCTATTTCGAGGCGAATCTTCGCCTTGCGACCTGACTCCCTTTCGTCCCGATCGTTACTGGCAACCCTCAAGCCCCTCAATCGGATCCATCGGCCAACTCCGCCGGTAAATCTGGCGGCGCGTGCTTGGCGCAATCGTTTAACCCGTTGCCGATAGGCTAGGGGCCCTGGGTACCGGCTCAACGCTGAAGTCTTACTGTTTGCATTGGGATCGTACCAACGGTCGCGCCCAACGCGCTCCAGCGCACGGCGGCGCGGGCTTGTCGCAATCGTTTAACCCGTTGCCGATAGGCTAGGGGCCCTGGGTACCGGCTCGACGCTGAAGTCTTACTGTTTGCATTGGGATCGTACCAACGGTCGCGCCCAACGCGTTCGAGCGCACGGCGGCGCGGGCTCGTCGCAATCGTTTAACCCGTTGCCGATAGGCTAGGGTCCCTGGGTACCGGCTCGACGCTGAAGTCGTACTGTTTGCATTGGATCGTACCAACGGTCACGCCCAACGCGCTCGAGCGCACGTCGGCGCGGGCTCGTCGCAATCGTTTAACCCGTTGCCGATAGGCTAGGGTCCCTGGGCACCGGCTCGACGCTGAAGTCGTACTGTTTGCATTGGGATCGTACTAACGGTCACGCCCAACGCGCTCCAGCGCACGGCGGCGCGGGCTCGTCGCAATCGTTTAACCCGTTGCCGATAGGCTAGGGGCCCTGGGTACCGGCTCAACGCTGAAGTCGTACTTGTTTGCATTGGGATCGTACCAACGGTCACGCCCAACGCGCTCGAGCGCACGGCGGCGCGGGCCTGGCCTAGCGGCACACGGGTTAAACAATTCTACGCAGTTCATGGCTCAGCGCGCTGAGTACCAACGGTCGCGCCCAACGCGCTCGAGCGCACGGCGGCGCGGGCCTGGCCTAGCGGCACACGGGTTAAACAATTCTGCGCAGTTCATGCC
>JBIKMB010000084.1:0-22787 GCA_044359485.1 Pirellulaceae bacterium
TCGAAAATCGTCCAACTCGCACGGGGTTTCCTGTCATTCGGCAGCTATTTTTGATTGCTCCGTCGGCCAGGGATGACGGAAAGCGTGCAATTATTTTTGTAATTGTGTATGAATGTTTAGTTTTTTATGATGACTAAGCTGCCCTGCGATTCTGCCCCGGCTTTTCCGTAGCCACATTCTGCTCGTAGGTCGCCGCACGCTTCCACAACTCCCGCAATTCGGACAACAGCGAAATACGAACCGTTTCCCGATAGAGTGAATCTGGCGGCAATTGGTCCATCAGCCGACGGTGGGCCGTCCCCAAATGATGATAGGGAAGAGTTGGGAAGAGGTGATGCAGCGCGTGATAGCGAGTGCCAACCGGACCCCATAATTCTGTAAACCAAGGCCGATGAGGATAATTCAGCGAATCCAGCAATTGATCTTCGAAACTAAGTTCCTCCCCTTCGCTGGTCCAGCGATGGGCTCCGAGTGTGCGAACCGAATTCAAAAAGATGACAAATACTCCCATCAAATAGGCCTGAATCCAAAGCGGATCGACGACCAAACCCATCAACAACGGGCCCTTCAAAATAAAGCCCCAGCAAAACGCAGCGCAGGCAAGTTCTTGGACAAATCGTGTTCTCGCAAACGCGATATTACTTAGAGGACGAACATACATCGGGTCCATCACCATCGTCGATAAATGCTTGAAGCTCCAAGCGTGTATGGCTGGAAAAAACCAACCCAATGGGGACAGTACGGCAAACCGAAAGAAGGCAATCGGAGGAATGATCAAGCTCAGGCTGAGATACCCTATAATGGCCCAGCGTGAATTATGGCTCAGTTCCAGATACTCACCATCGTCGACGGTACCGTAACTCTTGCGGCGATGATGATCGATGTGCGGGTAATAAGTGAAGGAGGGAATTAAGAACGGAATACCGCACAGCAGATTCCACGCGACTCGAAATCCGGCGAATGTTCCCTTGCGAAAGTGAACCATCTCATGAGTAAAAATAGTCGCCCGCAAGAAAAACAATCCGGTAACCACAAACAGCAGTGTGCGAATCGACCAGAACCAAACACCGTTTTGCGTCTGCAACCATTTCGGAGCAAACAGCGTCGCCTGAAACAACGCATGGCCCAACAGCACCGACGTTAAAAAGTCGGTCCAGTAAATCCATGGATTGGGCTGATGCAGATCTTTAACGATAGCTTGCGCTTGCTGGATCGAAAACGATCGGCGGGAAGCTGCTGACATGCCGAGCAATCACCAAATGAACGAAGGAGGGACGATAGTGACGAATGATATTTGTTACTAATTCGTCACAAGCCCCATCAAAATTTTCGATCGCCCACCTCTTTAAATTTTTACGCCCAAATCGAAGTTGCGTTTTATCAACTGGATTCGTTGCATCTGTTGTAGAAGCTTTGCCGTTTCTGCGCCTTGATTGGCCTTTTCGGCCTTTTAGGTCGGCAGGATGTGTCCGCTACAAGTTCGCCGCAAAGCCGCGCGAAGTGGGGTTCTGACCCCAGCGCGAAACGACAAGGCGCGACACGGCTCCGACCGACACGGCTCCGACAAACGAGGCTCACCCCATCAGCAAGAGCGAGCAGGCAAAGAGCTGAGGTGGCAAACAAAATTGAAACGGGGGTGATCGCTACTGGGCCAACTTTTTATCGAAGATTCGATAGGTTTTGGCTCTGCGGGCTCCTCCACGTTCAAGCGTCTTGCGCGATAGATGATTGCTTTCTAGTACCCAGGAAAACTCTCCGTGCGTGATACCGAAATCCAGAGCGGCTGGCTGCATGCGTTCCAAGGCCACTAACCCTAAGCCCCACTTTTGCCATTCCGGTAGAACGTTAGTACTCATCAAGCGAATTCGTTTGATGGTATGTTTTTTGAATAGAAGCGTTAAGAAGCCCAGCGGAAACAAGCGTCCGTTAATCTTCTTGATCAGTGGGTTGAAATCGAGCAGACCCAAGCCTGCACCCACCGGCTTGCCATCCACTTCCACGATGGTCGTCAGCTCGGGAACCAGTAAATGTTTCAAACTTTGCGACAGATGCTTCACTTCACCGGCGGATAAAGGGACAAAACCCCAGGTGCCAACCAGCGACTTGTTGTAGATATCCAAAAACAGATTGACTTCTTCCGCAAACTTTTTGGTATTCATCGGGCGGACGTTGACTCGAAAGCGGCGTTTGACTTCCTCCACCACAAACTGCAGTTTGGGATCCAGCGTAGGGAGCATCGAAACATCCGCATCAAACGCAAACAGATCTTCGATCTTCTCGTAACCACATGCCGTAATCAATCGCTCGTAATAAGGCGGATTGTAGGTCATCATGAACGTGGGTGGAGAATCAAAGCCTTCAATCAAAAGTCCAACTTCATAATTCAAAGAAGGATTGACTGGGCCACGTATGTCGGTCATCCCCTTTTCTCTAAGCCAATCTTCGGCAGCTTTGAACAAGCCCTTAGCAACCGCAGAGTTATCGATGGCTTCAAAGAAACCGAAGAAACCTCTTTTTTCGGAATAGCGACGGTTGTGGGCATGGTTGACAATCGCCACGATGCGGCCGCAAATCTCACCGTTGTTCCGCGCGATGAAACAACGCACTTCCGCATCGTCGTGAAACGGATGTTTCTTAAAGCCAACGAGTTCTTCCTGATTGCCCCTGAGCGGTGGAATCCAGTTCGGATCATGGCGATAAAGTTGCCAGAGAAGACCCATGAAATCGCGGCGGTCTTTGCGGCTGGCTACCGGCGCGATCGTAATGTTTTCTGCCATGATTTTGCGATTGCCTTACGCAGGAGCAAGACGGTTTGGGGAGAGGAAATTTTGGGAGAGCAGATCTCAGTCCGCCAATAGTCGTGCCCGAGGCAGATTTTCGGCATTTTGCCCGAACTCCCCATTTGTCAGACTAGCACTTGTCGCCAAAAGAAATAAGAGGGTGTTTTTGTGTACATCTGTGATCCCCCATTCGTTTTTGGGTTCGCTGTCGTTTATCGGCTTAACGGCCCAGCCGCGTTCAGCGATCCGAAGAGAAGCACAAAAATTGCCTGGAAATGACTCCCTAAAGTAGGGGTTTGGCTCCGACTTTCGCTCTAGGCTCCAAGTCCGCTTGTTTACTACAATCCGACCGCGTCTGAATAGGATTTGAAGGAAGCGTCACGGAGGATAGCGATGCGTCGTGTTCGACCGGATAAGGCACAAGCCGAACAGTCTGACTCAACTGCTAACACCGCTGCGCGTCGATCGCTCGGCGGTAAGTGGAAGAGAATTCTCATTGGAACGGTCGCCAGTTTGCTGGTACTGGTCCTGTGCGCCCCGCTATTGCTCCAGTCCAAAACGCTGGTCCTGGGAGTCCTTGCGCGAAGCCAGGCGATCGAGCCGCTGAAGCTGGACGTCAGCAGTATCTCCTTTGGTTGGTTTCGCCCCTTGCGTCTGAGCGGAGTTGAAATTCAGGATGGTGCTGGCAAGACGCTGGCCCGCATGGGACGGGTCGATACGGAGTTGAGTCTGTGGCGATTATTGACGCGGCGGTCGGATTTGGGAACCGTGTCCATTGAACAGCTCGAGGCGACTGCGGAAGTCTCCCAAGGTTCGACCAATATCGAGCAGATCATTCAGGAGCTAGCTGCCAAGTACATAGTGGAGCAAGAATCGGAACCGGGCGCGCCTGTTGCGTTGACTTTGGTCCTGAATGAATCTGTTCTACATGCGGTGGACACGCTCACACAAGAAGCATGGGACTTGGAGTTGCGGCAGGTGGTTGTCGAAATGAACGGTCGTGCAGGCGAGTTGCCGAAGGTGGCGGCGGCGGGAAAAATCCTACAGCGTCATCCCGCTTCGGGGTTGGCCGGCCAATTCGTGCTGAAGTTACATGGAGGCGAAACGGCCGAATCAGCCGATCTACCTGCCGAGGGACAATCTGCGCCAGCGACACGATTGGTGACGACTGCCGAGTTGCAAACCATGCCGCTGATGTGGATTTCGTTGTTGAAGCGTCGCTTGCCCGACTTGCCGATTCAATCGGGAGCTGGGTGGGTTAGCCTTAAGGCTCAGGGGGTCATCGAGGATGCAGACCACTGGCGGATCGATGTTACAGATGGTTTGATTTCGGATGTGAAGTTGGATGCTCCCGCATTGATTGGACCGCAGCCGGCTGCGATTCAGCAAGCGCGCTGGTCTGGTAGTTGGAAGTTGGATGGCAAACGTTTCGATATCGTCGACAACCGCTTAAACTGTGATTTTGGCGAAGCGGCAGGGACCGCCTCCTTGCCATGGCCATTAACGCCACCTGCGATCACTGCACCTTGGATCGTCGGCGGAGAGTTCGATCTGCGAACCAAAATTGATTTACCGAAGTTGTTGGAAGTGGCCCCCTCGTTGGTTCCGATCCGAGACAATATGGTGCTCGTTTCGGGTGCTGCTGATTTGCAAATGCGGCAAAAATTAGATGGAAGGGGTCTACCGGAGTCGCAGTATGTTTTGAAACTCGGCGATTTGGAGGCCAATATTCAGGGCCAGATGATTCGCTGGGACGATCCGCTTTCCGCAGCAATGCAGGTGCAGCCGGATGCGGCCGGGGATGTGCGGTTTCAAGGATCCGTCAAAGCGGAGTTTTGCGATGTGCAAAGCAGTGGATCGCTGGACGGCGGCAGGTTGTCTGGCAATGTAGATCTTCAGCTATTGAAGAAGCGATTGGATGAATTCGTGACGCTTCCTCTGGATCAAGTGGATGGGACGGCCGATGGAACGCTGAACTGGGAACGAAGTGGTGATGGAGTGGTTACGGTCACCGGAGATGTGCAAACCACTCCACTGGTACTAAGAGCCTATGGCAATGAATTGACCGAACCGGCGTGGCGTGCCCAAGGAAATTTGGCGCTGCGTTTGGTGGAAAATCGCTTAAGTCGTCTAGATCGCGGTATGCTTCGGCTGCAGTCCAGTAGTGAAGAGGCAACGGTTGAATTGTTTGAGCCAATTGCTATTCCGGCAACGAGCGATGCTGCGGACAAAAAAGTTCTGCCCCCAGCATCGGCCCGTATCAAGTTTGTGGGCGATCTGGCCGCTTGGCAACGAAGATTGTCTTTGATGCAGGCGTGGCAGCCAGACATTGCCATGCGTGGGAAACTCGATTTGGAAGCGTCGGCCGTTGTGGATGCATCGCACATCGAGTTGACCAAAGCAAATTGGATGGCTGAACCGTTGGAAGTGCAGACATCGCAATGGAACATCGCTGAACCTAGAATGAAAGGTGAGTTTCAAGGCCGTGTGGATAGTCAAAATCTCACTCGACTTGAGATCGCCAGTCTTGAAGTTCAAGCATCGTCTTTTGCGCTTCGAGCCGCCGACAACGTGATCGTCGATGATCCCAATGGTGGAAGGCAGGGAGCTGGTGCGTTTCGAATCAATTTGGCCAACCTTACCACTTCGATGAATGCGCCGATCGCAACCAATTCCACACCCAACAATTCTACTCGACCCGGATTGCTAACCTCAACTGCCAGTCCATCGTCTACCGCGAACTCTGGCAACACACAACCGTGGCCATTGCGACTGTCGGGCGAAATTGTGGGTAATGCGAACTGGAATGTCACCAAGACGGGA
Organism: Pirellulaceae bacterium; assembly: GCA_044359485.1. Taxonomy (GTDB): domain Bacteria; phylum Planctomycetota; class Planctomycetia; order Pirellulales; family Pirellulaceae; genus JAFLCP01. The sequence goes on from JBIKMB010000084.1 coordinate 5,604, forward strand.
ATTGCATGGCGCGTATCAACCGATGGGTCCAATCTTCTGGCCGAGAGCGTTTCTCCCAAAAGCAAAACACTCTCTCCAGGCGCTTTGGCCTCCACTAATCATTCCATCGATGGTGAGGTCCAAAAGATATGGGAAGAAGCGCGTTTGAAAGCTGGATGCGAAGGGACATGGGATGCGCAGACTGGCGCGATCAAATTGAGTCCTACAGACCTGGCCTCGGATTGGATTGCTTACGCTGGTTCCATTAAGATAGACCCCAAGCAAGCGGATACTCTTTTATCTATCGATGGACGTTATACCTACGACGCAGCGAAAGTTACGCAGCGTTTGCAGCCCTATATCCATAATTGGGTCACACTCGAAGGCCAACGCACCGAAAACTTGACTGTCACTCTGCAGAGTTCCCAGAAAGGGGAGTCGCAACTGGCCGCTCTCAATGTCGACACACAACTTGGCTGGGAGAAAGCGCGAGCGATTGGTTTGAATATCGGTCCGACCGAGGTACCGGTGAAGATCGATCGCGGTATCCTGCAAACATCGGGTTCGATTCCTGTCAATAAAGGGAAGGTTGAGTTCGATCTCACTTCAGATTTAACAGCCGAACCATTGATGATTCGTCAAAAGCCGGGAAACATTTTGACCAACGTCGATATCACCCCCGAAATGTATCAAGGTTGGCTCCAGTATGTTGCTCCGATGTTAGCTCAAGCGACCAGCGCTGAGGGGGAATTGAGTTTGAATTTGGAGCGAGCCGAGATCGTACCAGGGGATCTGAAGAAACAAAATATTGCTGGAAAAGTTATCATTCATCGGGCGGCGATAGGGCCTGGGCCTTTGAGCAGCAGTGTCCTGCAATTGGTGCAATATGTTCAAGCGATTCGCAAGGGAGACATCGCAGCTGCGACAGCCGCTATTCCTTTAGCGGGGAATGTTCTTAATACCTTGGCTCCTAACGCCTTGCCCGGTGCCGCCTTGCCCGGTGCCGCCTTGCCTGGTGCCGCCTTGCCTGGTGGAATTTTACCTGGTGGTATTTTACCCGGATCGGCACCTACATCGGCGGCTGCACCACCGCAACTTGGAAATCAATGGTTACAACTCCAAGAGCAAACCATTGAATTTTTAGTTCAAGATGGCAACGTGATCCATCGAGAATTTGTGATGCAGATTGGTGATGTTCAGGTGAAGTCCAATGGAGTTGTTTCTTTGGATGGAACCGTAGAGATGCTGCTATCGATTCCAATTCAAGAGGATTGGGTCAAGCAACAAGCCTATCTTCAACCGCTCAGTGGCAAGTCCATCGATATTCCCGTCCGCGGTACACTGAATCAACCGCAAGTGGATTGGCGTTCAATCGCAACCCTGACCACAAATTTGGCGACCGGAACGGCCGTTCAAGCGGGTCAAAATGCCATCCAGCGCGAACTGAATAAGCAACTGCAGAAACTCCCACTGAACAAGCTCGAGAAACCTTTCGAGACCTTGGATCGATTGTTCGCACCGATGCGACAGCCTTAATCGACACGCGGCGGGAGGTAAGCGAACTGTAAAGCAACAGGCCCCCTTTTTTCACCGTCGCCCCTTTGAATCACTGGATGTCGCGATGAAGTTGGTTTGTCTTGGAACATCGGGTTATCAGCCCTCCGAAGCGAGGCATACATCCTGTTACTTTATTCCCGAACTGGGCGTTCTTTTGGATGCTGGGACTGGCATGTTCCGCGCTCGACAGAGACTGGTGCAACCGCATTTAGACATCTTGCTCTCTCACGCGCATCTCGATCATGTTATCGGTTTATCCTTCGTACTGGGTTGGCGCGAATTGCATGGATTGGAATCGATTTACGTGCATGGACCCAACGCCAAGCTAGAACAGATTCGAGAGCACATTTTTGCTTCGGATCTTTTCCCGATCGAGCCGCCGATCCAGTGGTGTCCCCTGCCAGAAGCGGATCGAGTGTTCGAACTGCGCTGCGGCGCCAAAGTTCGCTGGTGGGACCAAACGCATCCTGGAGGTTCAGTCGGTTATCGACTCGATATCGGTCGACACTCGGTGGCTTACATCACCGATACTACGGCAAGAAAATCGGATCATTACATCGATACAGTTCAAGACGTGAACCTAATGATTCACGAATGCAATTTCGACGATGATCAACAAGAGATGGCCCTCCTGACCGGTCACAGTTGGTTATCGGAGGTGCTGTCGCGAGCATCGATTTGTCGCACAAAAAAGTTGGCGCTTGTTCATACTAGTCCATACGGTAATATACGGGAGCCCATCTCTTTGGATGAGCAATGGTACCGACATGGAAAAGTTGTCGTACCGCAGGACCTGGATGAATTAGAATTCTAATCGCGGAACTTTCTGACTCTCTCCCTTTTAACCAAACCCATTTCTTTTTAGTTTAACGATTAGTTTTGTGACAACGGGCTGGGGCGTTTCCGGGTATCGCTGAACGTATGAAAATTTTGCTGACTGAAAAAGAACTTGAAGCGGGTGTCGCGGCGATGGCCCGTCAGATCTCCCAAGGTTATGGCGATAGACCACTGACGGTCATCGCCATTATGACCGGATCGTTGATCCTCTTGGCGGACTTGATTCGGTACTTGGATATGCCCCTGCGGGTCGGTTTGATCCAGGCGAGTTCTTATAGGGGCGGAACATCTTCCGGGCTATTGACGATCCATGAGACCATGCAACTGGATATCAAAGATCGCGATGTGTTGATTATCGATGACATCTTTGATACCGGTAAGACGCTGCGCGAAGTCATGCTGCGGATGGTCGAATTGAAACCGAAGTCGCTTAGATCCGCTGTGCTGCTCAATAAGCAGGGGAAGCAGGAAGTTACGATGCAACCAGATTTCGTAGCTTTCAACATTCCCGACGAATTTGTGGTCGGTTATGGCTTAGATTATCGAGATCATTACCGCAATTTACCCTACCTCGCTTGCCTCGAACCGCAGGATCTTCAAAGTCCTTTCCCGCTATGAGTGGTCCTCGTTTCGTTATCGTTTCCCGCTGCTTCTGGCCCATCATTGATGATTCGACCTTGCGTCTTCAAGCTTGGTTGAAGCAATTCAAAAAGTTGGATGTGACGATTTCCTTGGTGACCGCTCTGTGGAATTATCGTTGGCCTTTGAAATGTAATTTTGACGAGACGGCCATTCAACGCATAGGGCCACCCCCGCTGGCAGCGCGGAGTTTCAAAAGCTACACCAAGTCTGTGGTCGAACATTTGATTTTGCAACAAGCGAATTACGATGCGATCTTGTTCGATCATGCCGCCGAAGAAGCGATCGCTTGTTGCCAATCGAAAGAGCTAGCCGGAAAGCCAAAGCTTTTTTGGTTCGAAAATAAAGAGGCCAATGATGGTAACTTGGGTGTCCCGAGCGCCGTGCAGGAGGCCTGTCGCCACGCCGATCATGTGCTGGTTTACGGTGCCACTGAGGAAAGAGTCTTGCGGAGCGTCGGCATATCGGAAAACAAACTCGAGCGAATTGGACAAGTCAACCTCACGCCCCTCTCGCGCGGCATGTACGAGCGGAAACGAGCGCGAGCCTTGTTGGGTGAGTGCTGTGGGGATTTGGTGGTTCCCTTCGATGGAAGTGTCATCGTCGTTCCCACATCAATGCGATGCCGCGCCACATTAGAGATGTTCTTGCAAGCCATTGATCCATTGCTGGATCGTCAACCCGATTTACGCGTCTGGCTCATCGGCGATGGGCCAGAGCGAAGTTCGATTTATGAAAAGATCCGAGATTTGGAAGGGGCTCGCCAGATCGCTATGCCAGGTTGCTTCGATTCGATAGACGAAATCTTTCAAGCGGCCGATGTGTGCGTTGTTCCAACCGGAGGTGAAGGTCTCAACTATTTCGCTCCTTTAGCCTGGCAGAATCAGATACCATGTATATTGCCCCTTTCTGCAGTGGCGAGAGAGCGAACACCCGAACATGCGCGATGGGGGTTGTTCGCTCCCGATGACGTTCTAAAACTCCGCGGACTGTTGCAGCAGGCGATCGAAGTCTCGACCGAGTCGGTTCCAACTGCCACTCTGAGTGTTGCCGACAGTCAGGGAGCATGGAACTCAGAACGTTGGAACCGGTGGGGCTTGCGCAAACCGGAAACTGTATCGCTCCCAGCGTCACCAGCGGGGAGCGAACGCCCAACACTCGAGAATATTTGGAAAAGACGGAATCGATGAAAGAGAGTTGGATGTGAAGCAGAGAATTGGCCTTATCATTCCCACCTTGGACCAAGGTGGAGCCGAAAAACAGTTGGTACTTTTGGCCAAAGGACTCGATCGGAATCGCTTCGAACCGCACGTCATTTTGCTCACCCGAGATGGACCCTATCGCCAAGAACTGGAAGAGGCGGGAGTGCCGGTCACGCTGATCGGTAAACGCTTCAAACTGGATATTGGCTCGTTTTTTCGGCTCGTACGTTTTCTAAAACAACAACGCTTCCATGTGGTTCACACCTGGATATTCGCCGCAAATAGCTATGGACGACTGGCGGCCAGACTTGCGAAAGTCCCCCACATTATCGGCGGCGAACGCTGTGTCGATCCCTGGAAACGCTGGTGGCATTTCACCGTCGATCGATACTTGGCTGGCTACACCGAACGCATCATCACCAACAGCAGCGGAGTGGTCGATTTTTACGCATCGCATAAAATACCGAGGCAGTTGTTTGAGATCATTCCAAACGCGGTTCCCCCTGTCGTGCCCGATCCTTCCGCCCGACTCTCCATACGGGCAAAACTGAATGTCGCTCCCGACTCCATCCTCATTGGAATCGTCGGCAGGCTGTGGCCCCAAAAAGGTCTCAAGGATCTCTTGTGGGCGATGGAATTGATGCGAGTTATCCGCGACGATGCCTACTTGGTCGTCGTAGGGGATGGACCAGAACGGCAACGCCTCGAGTACTATCGAGACCAAATCGGCTTGGGACAGCGAGTTCGCTTTGTCGGCCACCAAAATGCTGCCCGTCCCTGGATTGAAGCCTTGGACATACTCTGGAATGGCAGTCTGTACGAAGGACAGTCCAATGTCATTCTGGAAGCGATGCAAGCTGGCGTGCCTGTCGTGGCAACGGATATCGCTGGAAATCGCGATCTCATCGTGCCGGGCGAAACCGGATTTCTGTATCAACGCGGCGACCTCGCAACGCTGGCTCGACAGACCCAGCAACTGTTGACCGATAGGGACAATTACGTCCGTTTCTCCCAAGCAGCCCAGAAAAGGGTCGAGCAGAAGTTCTCCCTGCAAGCCATGATTTCCGCCCATGAAAAGCTCTATGGCTCCCTATGAAGAGGGTGGTTCTCTAGTTTCGGGGGGTGAGAAAAGGAAAAAATTGCCTTGCCTTCGGGGTACAATCCCTAGATTCATTGAAACAGTTGTTTCAAACTGGTGTTTATTCACAGGCGAGCTGAGCTCCCTTCGCGGGCTATGCGTGACTTGTTAGTTCGCCGTCTTAGGACGAGCTGAGGAGCCAAAGCTGCGGGTTATCAAAACCAGTGCAGAGGTACACCCTCGGTTAAGTGAGGTTGGCGGTGTTTCGCAGGAGATTGTAGAGTGCCAGAGGCGGTTGCCGAGTCCACACGAAGACGTATTGTGATTGCGGCCGGAGAGATTTTTGCGGATCAAGGCTTCGAAGCAGCGACCATCCGTGAGATCTGCCAGAACGCGCGAACGAATGTCGCGAGTGTCAACTATCATTTCGGCGACAAGCGGCATTTGTACGAAGTCTGTTTGGAGGAGGCGCGTCGGCACCGAGACGCCTTGTTTCCATTGCCGGCGATTGATGCTGAGCTCCCCGTATTGGTGCGGTTAGTTCACTTCCTGGAGGGCATCGTGTACCGCTTCTTGGCAAGCGATCCTTACAGTTGGGAAGGGAGGCTGATTCTGCGCGAGTTGTTGCAGCCATCGGCTTTGGGGCGTCCATTGTTGGAACAAGGAGTTCGGCCCCAATTTGAATATTTGGCCCAATTGATCGAAGAATTGGCGCCATCGGCTTCGGCCATCGATCGAAATTACGCCTGCTATTACGTAGTGGGACAGTGCCTTCTCTTCAGGACCGGTGGAGAGTTGGTGAATTATTTGACTCCCAAGGTTGGACCTTTCTCATCGACAGACAATCGCGAAGGGCAGATTCAGGAGCTAGCCGTTCGTTTGGGTAAAGGAGTTTGCGCTCTATTAGGGCCTGACTGCACCGTGTCTTTCGATGCGAACATTGAAAAACTTTTAGAGAGCTCCATTTCCAAAACAAATTAGTCACTCAACGGTGATGAGGTTAACCACAATATTTTATGTCCAGGCCATCGTGGATTAGTGATTTGGTGATGGGGTTTGTATTACCCGTCGCTACTGTTGCAGTGGGAATTTTCGGATTCATTGCACTCGGTGAAGCGAAGCCAGAACAAAAGGGAATCGTCGGCGATGATATCGCTTCGCGCGTTGCCGCGTTACCAGAAGCTGAAGTTGCCCGAATTCAGTCCTTCGACATATCCAAACAAACATTGGATATCGAAGCCCAAGGGAATGTGGTCCCATTTCGGGAACTCATGATTGGGGCCGAAGTGACAGGTAGGGTGGTGTTCAAGGATCCCAATTGTCGTCAGGGGCGATATGTCAAGAAAGGCCAAGTCCTCTATCGCATCGATCCGAAAGATTATGAACTGGAAGTTCAGCGATTAGCCAAAATGCTGGAACAGGATTATGCCAGCTTGCGCGAATTGGATCAGGAGCAGGCTAATATTCAAAAATCGGTCGAAGTGGTTCTGGATGAACTGGAATTGCATGACGCCGAGATTGCTCGACTGATGCAATTGCGTGAGGGGATCGTCAGCGAAACTGAATTGGACGCTGCCAAGCGTGCTCGTCTTGCGAGTGTTAATCAACAGGTCGCATTACAAAATCAACTCGATCTCTCCCAAAGACGCCGTACTCGTCTGGAGGCAGCTGAAAAGTTGGCTCAAACTCAACTAGAAAAAGCGAAGTTGGATCTCTCGCGGTGCGAGGCTATCTCCCCGGTCGACGGTGTGATCGTGCGAGATATGGTGGAGAATGATTCCTTTGTGCAACGGGGGAGCACACTGGCTACGGTCGAAGATACCGGCAATGTCGAAGTAAGCTGTAGCCTTCGTATGGACCAGTTGTACTGGATACTGAATCAAAAAGGGGAACATGATCAAGAGGGCCCTGCAACCGATCCGAGTGCGATGGCCGGACGTTATGCTTTACCACCGACTCCTGTAACCGTCGAGTTTCAAGTAACTGGGCGAGAGAAGCGAGTTTATGCTTGGGAAGGTGTGCTGAGTCGTTATGAAGGGAGCGGGATCGATCCGCAAAGTCGTACCGTTCCGTGTCGAGTGCGGGTGGAAAAGCCTTACGAGTATAAGGTCGATGGGAAAGTTCGCAGTGACGATAGCTTCAGCGGCCCACCGGCTTTAGTCCGAGGCATGTTCGTGAATTTAAAGATTCATACCAAGCCGCAGTCGGAATTGATGCTGGTTCCCAAATTGGCAGTCAAGCCCGGTAACGTCGTCTGGCGATTTGAAATGACCGATGAGGTGGTAAAGGCTGACACGGCCAAGTCTAACGAGGTTTCGAAAGCGGAGCCTAACGCAGCCGGTGGCGAGCAAACCACCAAGCCATCCGCCTCACCGGATGCAAAAACTGCGGCGAAACCAGATGGTCTGACAACTCCAAGCGGTGATGAGTTTCGTCTCGAGGATTGGGCACCCGGCAGAATGCTGGTGTTGGCCGACCTACAGGTCATTCGGCCCTTCTCGCAACCTTCATCCGAGGAGGGAAAAACGGAAGAGTATTGGGTCTGCGAAGTTGTGCCTAATACTCTGAAGTCCGGGGATTGGGTGGTCATCACGCCGATGGCGGCCGTCAAAGGGGATGGCACCGATGCGGTTCGAGTCTATTCGCGCAGCGTGATCGGTCAACCGTACAAGATGCCCGCAGCTGCAATTCCTCGCGGCGAAAAGCCTGCAACTGTGATACCCGAAACAACCAGACCGACGGCGGACACGCAGCAGCCAGCCGAAACGACGGCGCGCAAACCCGATTCGACGGATGCTTCTTAATCGCGTGTTTGGCTGTGAGCCGATTCGAAAACTTCGGCCAATGCCAACGAGGCTCATGGTTTTCGGATAAGCTCGATGACTCCTTGGAAAAGTATTTTTGGCTTGACGCACTACTGCATTTGATTTCGAAACTTTAATCGCGGACTTTTAGGATATGCGACCCTACATTGAATGGGCTGTAAAGAATACACCAGGCGTTAATATGATTCTCTTGGCCGTGATGGTCGTGGGAGTTGGTTGTTTTTGGATGATGCGCCGCGAGACCTTTCCAGAATTCAAACTGGAGATAGGATTGGTTACCGTCGTTTATCCAGGTGCTTCGCCGGAAGAAGTCGAACGCGGTATCTGTCAAAAAATCGAAGAAGCAGTGCGAGCGGTCGATGGTATCAAGCAAGTCGTCAGTATCGCTCGTGAAGGTAGCGGTTTTACGATCGTCGAAATGAAGAGCACGGTTAAGGATCCGCAGAAAGTCATTAATGATCTCCGCTCTGAAGTCGATCGTATTCCAAGTTTTCCGCTGAGCAGTGAAAAACCGCTCGTTCAGCAAATCACCTTTCGCGAACCGGCGATCCGTGTGGCTGTGATTGGACCGAAATCGGATCAAGAAGATGCTGAATGGAAATTGCGTGAGGTGGCAGAGCAAATTCGAGATGAGATTTTGGAATTGCCCGAAGTTTCTCAAGCCAATGTTTTGGGAGCGAAGCCCTTTCAGATCGATGTCGAAATCCCCGAAGATACGTTGCAAACGTATGGATTGAGCTTATCCCAGGTCGCCCAGATTTTGCGTCGTGAGAATGTCGAAATTCCCGGCGGTCAGTTGAAGGCGGAGGGACAGGAAATTTTGTTGCGAGGCAACAACAAGCGGGAAGTTGGCGAAGAGATTCGGCAATTGCCGCTGATTACCCAACCAGGTGGCTTGGTCCTAACGGTCGGCGATTTGGGGCGAGTGCGAGATGATTTCGAAGACCAATCGGTCATCAACGAAGTTAATGGCAAGCCCGCATTGGTTGTCAGTGTCGACAAGACTTCGGAAGAGGACCTTTTGGCGATTGCGGATGCCGTCCATCGATATGTGAAAGAAGTCAAGCTTCCACCCGGTTATCAACTCAAGGTTTGGGGCGATACCAGTATAGATGTTCGAGACCGAATTCGTCTGCTGCGTGACAATGGTCTGCAGAGCTTGGCGCTGGTGTTCATCGTACTCACCTTATTCCTCGAACGAAAACTGGCTTTTTGGGTAGCACTTGGAATCCCGATCAGCATTTTGGGCGCAGCTATCGTGCTGATGATATTTGGACAAACGCTGAATATGCTAAGCATGTTCGCATTCTTGATGGCGTTGGGAATCGTGGTTGATGATGCGATTGTTATCGGCGAGAACATTTATTCGCATCGCATGATGGGTAAGTCACCCTATCAAGCGGCAATCGATGGTACGTCGGAGGTGATTGTATCCGTGATTTCGAGCGTCGCCACAACGATTATGACCTTCATGCCGCTCTTTTACGTGACGGGCGTTATGGGGAAATTTATCGCGGTGATGCCGTTAGCGGTGATCGCGATGCTGACCATTTCATTGATCGAAGCCACTTTTTCCCTCCCCAATCATCTTGCTCATTCCGGCGGTGGTAGCAAAACATTTTTGGGTAAACTATTCAGTTATTTAGTTTTCCCATTTGCTCCAATGGGAAGATTGCTTGATCGACTCAGTGAGGCCTTCAGTGCGGGGCTCGAATGGTTTGCTCATAATATCTATCGACCAACGCTGGAATTCTGTCTCCGTTATCCTTTTGTGGCGCCAGCGTTTGCCCTGTGCGCTTTGGTAGTCACAGCGGGCTTGGTGCGGTCAGGCGTGATTCCTTTTGTTATTTTTCCCAAAAGCGATGGCAATAATCTGATTGCCAGAATCGTCTATCCGGATGGTACACCACTGCCTCTGACCGATGCGTCGACACAGCGACTGGAGGCGGCTGCCCAACGGGTGAGCGAGAAACTTGGGTCGGGGGTACTCATGGTGCGTACAGTTTCCACAACGCCGGCTACTGCCGACGAAGGGAATCGTGGTCCCATCCTGCTGACTTTTAGACAAGTCGGACAGGTGACCGGCGATGGTGCGCTGGGTTCGGCTGAGAATTCTTCGGGTAGTCATGTCGGACAGGTTTATGTGGAGTTGGTCGATTCCGGCAGCAGGACCATCACCAGCAATGACATCTTGAATATGTGGCGAGAAGAAGCGGGCGACTTCCCAGGTGCCGAACGGATCACCTTCGACTCGGTCAATATCGGACCGGGTGGCCGAGCGATCGAGTTCAAGCTTCTGGCACCTGCCGAAAATCAAGCAGATTTAGATGACGCCGTGGAGCGTTGTAAGGCAAAGCTCTCCTCGTTTGCAGGTGTTTTTGACATTCGAGATGATGCAACACCAGGCAAGCTCGAATTTCAATACAAGGTAAAAGATCGCGCGATCGCCATGGGCATTACGGCTTCCGATTTGGCCGAAACAGTCCGCAACGCGTATTACGGAGCCGAAGTCCAGCGATTACAGCGCGGACGACATGAAGTGAAACTCATGGTGCGTTATCCGACGGATCAGCGACGTTCATTGGCGGACTTCAAAGAAATCAAGGTTCGTGGCCCCGATGGTATCGAAGTGCCGATCACGGAACTTGCAGAGATCAAAGTCCAGAGAGGTTACTCTGAAATCAACCGCTTGAATCAAAAACGTTCGATCACCGTTAGCGCCGATGTGGATGAATCGAGAGCGAACGCCGCTCAAGTGATTGCGGCGCTGAAGGCGACAACACTGCCGGAATTATTCCAGCAATATCCGGTGCTCGATGTCGATTGGGAAGGTCAGCAGCAGCAAAGCCAAGAATCGATGGCCAGCCTGGGCGTGGGGTTAGTGATCGCTGTGATCGCAATTTATATCTTGCTGGTGATCGAGTTTAATTCCTATTTCCAGCCGATCATTATCATCATGATCATCCCGTTCGGTTTCGTGGGAGCGATCTGGGGCCACGGAATGTTAGGTATTCCGATCACGCTTTTCAGCGTCTTTGGTATGGTCGCATTAACAGGTGTGGTGGTCAACGATTCGATTGTGCTGGTGGATTTTATTAATGCGAGAGCGCGGAGCGGGATTCCACTGCGACAAGCTCTCGCTGAGGCAGGATTGCGACGTATGCGGCCAGTGTTCTTAACCAGTATCACCACCATTGCGGGCTTGGCCCCGATGATTCTGGAAACATCATTCCAGGCTCAGTTCTTAATTCCGATGGCGGCTAGCTTGGCGTTTGGCTTGGGACTGACCACGTTTTTGGTATTATTTCAAGTTCCCGTGCTGTATCTGTTTTACTGCATCATTTTGGAATTCTTTGGATTCGATCCAACGCAGGCTCTGACGCACAGCGAGGAAGAGCAAGTGGGCCAGGCAACCCAGCCCCAGGCTGATTCGGTGCCGGCGCACGCCTAACGCGACCCGGCGAGTGGCCGGTGAGAGAAATTTGCAACTTGATATCGGTGCCGCGTCGATATCAAGATGCAGGCATATGATATTGCATCACGTTGCGGGCACATCACAGTCAACGCAGTGTTGTGGACAAGCTTCTGTGCCGATAGCGCGAAGGGTTGTTATTCGCCACCGGATTCCAGAACTGCCATGAAGGCTTTTTGCGGGATATCGACCGAGCCGATCGATTTCATGCGCTTCTTGCCTTCTTTTTGTTTAGCCCACAACTTTCGTTTGCGGGTGATGTCGCCACCGTAACATTTGGCGGTAACATTTTTACGCAAGGCGGACACGGTTTCGCGAGCAATCACGCGGGAACCGATCGCTGCCTGAACGGCGATTTCGAACATGTGGCGATCGATTTCCAGTTTTAGTTTTTTGACAACCGCTCGGCCACGTCGCTCCGCATCGCGACGATCGCATATCACACTCAAAGCATCGACGCGTTTACCGTTGACCAGGATGTCCATTCGGACCAAGTCAGCCGGTGCATTGCCGATCACTTCATAGTCCATTGTCCCGTAGCCGCGGGTCGCGCTTTTCAATTTGTCGTGCAGATCATAGATAACTTCGGCCAATGGAAGTTCATACGATAGCATCGTTCTTGTGGCCGATAGGACTTCGTTGGTTCGCTGAACCCCGCGGCGATCCTGGCACAGTTTCATCACCACACCGATGTAGTCGTTGGGAACCACAAAGTTCACTCGTACAATGGGCTGTCGAAACTCTTCGATATCACCAGAGTCTGGAACTTCCTGTGGACGATGGATATTGAGTAGCTCTCCATTGCGTTTGAGTATCTCGTAGGTTACGTTCGGCGCAGTTTGCACCAAATCGATATCGCACTCGGTTTCGAGTCGCTGCTGGATAATCTCCATATGCAGCAGTCCCAGAAAACCGCAGCGAAAACCGAAGCCTAACGCCTCGCTGGTCTCTGGTTCGAATTCGAAACTGGGATCATTGATGCTCAGACGTTCCAGCGCATCCCGCAATTCCGAGAAATCTTGGCCATCGCTGGGATATAGTCCACAATACACCATGCGGCGCGGTTCCTGATAACCTTCAAGGGCTGGCGCCCCATGATCGCCTGGAATCGTGACCGTATCGCCAATATGCACGTCGCTTAGCGACTTGATATTGCAGATAAGATATCCTACCTGCCCTGCACTAAGCTGGTTGACCGCTTTGCGATTGGGCGCAAACTGCCCGATCTCGAGCGCTTCATAGGATATGCCGGCTCGCAAGAAACGAACCTTTTGTCCTTTTCGCACCGTACCATCCATGACTCGGACGTAGGTGATTGCTCCTCGATAGTCATCGTAATGCGAATCGAACACCATCGCTTGGAGCGGTTTGTTGCTGTCCCCTTTGGGGGGTGGAACTCGCTCCACAATAGCTCGGATCAAATCGGGTACGCCAACTCCCGTCTTACCGCTGACCTTGATCACCTCATCGGGATCGATACCCAAAACTTGATTCATTTCCTCGAGGACTTCCGGGACGCGGGCATGCACCAAATCAATCTTGTTGATCACGGGAATGATTTTCAGATCGTGGTCCATCGCCGCATAAGCATTAGCCACCGTTTGAGCTTCGACTCCTTGAAACGCATCCACTAACAACAACGCTCCTTCGCAGCAGGTAAGCGAACGAGAAACTTCATAGTGGAAGTCGACGTGCCCCGGAGTATCGATCAAATTGAGTTCATACTGGTTGCCATCCAGAGTGGTTTGCAAGGAAACGGCGCGGGCCTTGATCGTGATGCCGCGTTCGCGCTCCAATTCCATATCGTCAAGCATTTGAGCTTTGAGTTCGCGTTTTGATACGGTGCCAGTCAGTTCCAACAGTCGATCGGCGAGCGTGCTCTTGCCATGATCGATGTGGGCAATGATGCAGAAATTGCGAATTCTCGATACGTCCGTTTCGCTCATAGCTATAAAGTTATTCCATGTTCAAGGATGTTCGTGCTACCGAACGTTATCCGAGCCTATTTCTTATTTCTGTGGTGTAGCGGCACTCTCTAGTGTAGATGCACTTCTACTTCCGTCCAAGTTTCAAATGGTCTTCTCGAGCGATACCGGCGGCACCCAAATAGCCGGCATCCCCTCCCAAGGTGGCGAAGTCGATGGTCGTTCCATCAGCTACGTTGGCAAAAGTGAGTTCGCGGAATTCCGAACGGATTCGGTTCAAAAATCGTCTTCCGACCACCGAATCGTTTCCTCCGAAATCCATCGCCCCGCCCAGTACAACCAGTCCAGGGTCAACCATATGGACCATGGAAGTGATGCCAATCGCCAAATAATTTGCTGTCGAATCGATGATCTCTAACGCAAATCGATCCCCTGTTTCCGCCGCTTCATAAACTCGCCGCGAGGAAATTTTTTCACCAGCTTGGAAAGGATGCTGGAGACTACTGGCGATTCCAGATTTTAAGCCTTCGATGGTGATCGCGGCCACCGCACTGGCGCTGGCGTAAGCCTCCAGATGCCCTCGGCCCCCACCCCAGACGCACAATCGTGCGGTAGGCGAACTGTCCACAATGACGTGACCGCACTCGCTCCCAAAACTGTTGACGCCATTGATCAAGTGTCCATCAACAATGATTCCCCCACCAACACCCGTTCCCAACGTGAGAAGCACCATGCTGTTATGCTTTTCCCCCGTTCCAATCCAAAACTCGCCAAAAGCCGCCGCATTGGCATCGTTGATAAAGGACACTTGGTGCCCGGTCGCTTTCTCCAAGGCACCGCGGATCGGGAAATGGTGCCAGTGAGGGTGGTTTGGGGGTTCAATCAGCAAGCCCCGCACAATGTCCATGCTCCCCGGCGTTCCCAAACCGATTCGAGCTATGTTCGAAAAATCGAGACCTGCCTTCCCGCAGATGCTTCGACAGGTATCCGCTATACGAATAACCGCCGGTTGAGGGCCGTCCGGTTCGAGGGTGTCTATTTCCTGAAAGCTAAGGGTTTTACCGCGATTGTCCACCAGGCCGATCTTGATGTTGGTGCCGCCAACATCAACCCCCAGGAAGAATGGGCCTTCGGCTTCATCGAGGGCAAGGATGGGTTGATTGGTTGTCATGAAAGTACTCTATCAAAACCATGCGGGGCGGTCAGGACCCAACACACCCCTAAAGTATAGGCTTTCTATCGATTAGGTAATAGGCGAAAGAGAAAGCGAATCGAGTCGATTGCATTTCCCTGCCCTTGTGGAGCGGAAGGGGTTCCTATCAACTAACCGAAGTTGTAACTTCTCACTGCTGTTGACTATCGGCAGTTGGGAATTTGATCATTTGGTTTCAAGTGCCACAGAACAGTTCACCCTGCATAAATTCATGATTGCGAACGATTCTTCCCGCACTTCCGGATCCACGCTAGGTATCTGGAGCGCTTTGGGTGCTTATGTCTGTTGGGGGCTCTTTCCCATTTACTGGAAGTTTCTAGCTGCAACACCCGCTCCCATTTTGCTGTGCCATCGGGTGGTTTGGTCCTGCGTGGTACTCTTGCTGGTACTGGCCGCGACGCGGCAACTGAACGATCTGCGTCGAGCGATACTGCAACCGAAAATGCTGGGCGTCTATGCCTTGGCGGCAGTGCTGATCGCAGCGAATTGGCTGACGTTCGTGTGGGCCGTCAATCATAAGTACATTGTCGAAACAAGTTTGGGCTATTTCATTAATCCACTGCTCAACGTTGTCGTTGGCTATTTGTTTTTCAGCGAGCGAATGAGGAAACTGCAGTGGGTTGCTTTGACGCTTGCCGCTTCAGGGGTCGCCTATCTGACGTGGAGTTACGGGACGGTGCCATGGATCGCATTGATTTTGGCTTCGACCTTTGGGCTCTATGGTGTGGTCAAAAAACTCGCCCCGCTCAATGCCCTATTGGGACTCAGTTTAGAGACATTAATTCTATTATTGCCCGCTGCGATCTATTTGGGAATTGCGGCCAACGTGTATCAGCAACCGATCGGGAGCAGCACCGTGAATGGTTGGACCTTGTTAGCCGGGACCGGTGTGGTTACCACAATCCCGTTGGTGCTGTTTGCAGCAGCTGCGCAGCGAATTCCCTTGGTTTTGGTCGGGTTATTTCAGTACATTGCCCCAAGTTTGCAGTTCTTGATTGGAGTGTTGGTGTATCAGGAGCCATTTACGGCCGAACGGCAATTGGGCTTCTCCGTAGTGTGGATCGCGCTGTTTCTGTTCGCCGCCGAAAACTTGAACTATCAACGGGCTAAACGAAAACTGAACCATTCACAAGTCAGTTCATCGTGACGGGTTCTGGTTCCGACTCGGAATACATGGCGACGGGATTGGTCCGAACTGTCCAGCGATCGACGATGGTAGCAACGGCCACATCACCGGCCACATTGACGGTGGTGCGCGACATGTCCAGCAAGCGATCGACGCCCATGATCAGCCCGATACCCTCGGCTGGAACCTGGATCGTTTGCAGGACCAAGACAACCAGCGGCAAGGAGCCCCCCGGAACTCCCGCAGTACCGATTCCCGCAAGTGTCGCCATGGCAACCACAATGACCTGTTGTGTCAGAGAAAGCTCGATGCCGAAAACCTGCGCGATAAACAGCACCGTTAAGCCCTCATAGAGTGCGGTACCATTCTGATTCGCAGTGGAGCCGACGGTCAGCACAAATCGCGAGACACCCGAATCCAGTTTTAGCTTTTCATCGACCACGCGCAGTGAGGTCGGGAGCGTTGCGTTGGAAGAAGATGTCGCGAAGGCGGTAAGCAAAACTTCCGATATCGAAGAGAAAAATTGCAATGGAGATCGCTTGGCCAGAACGATCAATGCCAACGAATAAACCACGAACATCTGCAACGCTAGGCCGACCAAAACGGCGACTACGTACAGCAGGAGGGCCTTGATGATATCCATGCCGAGCGAGGAGGTCATGGTGAATGCAAGTCCGCAGACGCCCAGCGGAGCAATGCGCATCGCGAAGCGAATGATCACCATCACTGCTTCATATACGCCTTCTAAAAACCGGATGACGGGGCCGCTGGTTTTGCTGGTAACGGTCAGCGCTATGCCGAAGCAGAGCGAAAAGAACATGACGCCCAGCATGCCGCTGCCCGGCGAACTACCATCCAACGAACCGACCGCTTCTTGCAGCGGGTTGCGTGGAATAATGTCGAGAAATGCATCTTTGGGTTTTTTCGCTTCTTTGGCTTGGTTTTTTGTTTTTTCGGCAGCTGCCGCATACGTCGCCTTAATCTGCTCTTTGGACTGTACGGATATTTGATTTCCCGGTTTGAGCGTATTAGCGAGCGACAAACCAATCAGTACTGAGGTGATCGAAAAGATGAGTGTGACCAACAACGTTTGCACACCCATCCGTCCGAGTTTTCGCGCATCGCCAATACCGGCTACACCCAATGTTAAAGCGCAGAAGACAAGAGGCACGACCACCATGAAGATCAATCGCAAAAAGATCTGACCGATGATATCGGCAAAAAATGCGATCCATTCGCGAAAAGGAATCGGCAATAGAGCATTCGCAATCAGGCCGGTGCCTACGCCGACCAGCAAGCCTATGAGGATTTGCCAATGCAAACTTAGGCCA
>JBIKMB010000086.1:0-22692 GCA_044359485.1 Pirellulaceae bacterium
TACCCAATTTCCAGCATGCTTCCTTTTCGCCATTAATCGAAGGGGTAACAACGAATGGTTCCTTCCACGATATTCGCCTAAAGTCGAAGGATGGTCGCTATGCAGTGCTGAAGCAATTAGTTGAGCAAGGGGATATCGAACATTTTGAAACAGCCAAACCGACTCTACACGATATCTTTGTGCGAATTGCCCGCCCATCCGCGGTTGAAGAAAATTGACCCCAATCTTTAGCACAGAGAACTGAACCTCTCCCTTCCAACGTTGAACTTAAACCATGAATAAAATACTCATTATTGCTCGGCGCGAATATTTGGCGATGGTTGCCACGAAAACGTTTTTGATTACGCTGGTCATGATGCCCATTCTCATGTTTGGTGGGCTCATCCTTGTGCCGACCTTATCGAAAATCACTGGTGGCCAGACACGAACGATGATGGTTGTCGATGGGACCGGCAAATTGGGAGACCTATTGAAAACAGCAGCGGAAGCGAGAAACAAAACGATCACCGAAAATAAATCTGCCAGTGAAGTTAATCCAACTGGACCGCTGAATGCCTCCGACATTTTTGATGTGCAAATGGTCGAGGCATCTAAATTCAACGATGAGACCCGATTGGCATGGAGCGACGACATTCGCAATGGTCGGCTTTATGCTTTCGTGGAAATACCTGCAGATCTTTTGTCGACGAAGGGAGTTTCGACGACCAAATTTGTCAGCCAAGACTCCGCGATATCTGAGGCCCGCATGTGGATGGAAGCAGTTCTGGACCCAATCGTTCGCCAGGAAAAAGCCAAGTCTCTGGGCCTTGACCCTCAGTTGGTACAACTTGTAACTAGTCCGCTTCGCTTAGCGCCCACTATGCCGTACGAACAAAGTCAGGCTAGCGATGCAGCAGGCGGAGGAGTTACGGCGAAAGAGAAGCAATTTGATTTATCGACGTTCTTCGCCCCTTTCGGCATGATGATGCTGATGTTTTTGGTAATTTTTCTTGCGGCGCAGCCGATGCTCGAGAGCGCTATGGAAGAAAAATCGCAACGTATTGCCGAGGTATTGCTGGGTAGCGTGACGCCATCGCAACTGATGACGGGGAAGTTGCTCGGCAATGTGGCCGCTTCACTCTTGGTGTTCGCCTTGTATGGCATTGGTGGTTACGTCATCGCAGTCCGACAAGATATGCAGGATTTGATTCCACTCCAACTCGTTCCATGGTTCGTTGTCTTTCAGGTGCTGGGCGTTCTTTTCTTTAGTTCGATTTTTATGGCAATTGGTGCCAGCGTCCGTGAACTGAAGGAAGCCCAAAGTCTTTTGCTGCCGGTATGGTTGGTCATGATGTTGCCGATGATGGTCTGGTTTGTCGCTGTGCGTGATCCTCTCGGACCTGTATCGGTTGGATTGTCACTATTTCCCCCCAGCGCGCCGATGATGAACGTTTTGCGACTCGGAAGTGGTACGACCATTCCGTTGTGGCAGCCGATTTTAAGTGTAATTCTGCTTGGTCTAGCGACCGGTGGAGTGATTTGGATGTCAGGCCGCGTTTACCGCACAAGTATGCTGCGCAATGATTCGGTCAAGTCGTTGGCACAATTCGTTCAGCGGATCGCGGTCCCTGCGCCAAAATAATGATACGCCAGCAACGGGACAAGTAGAGTCCTTGGCGTTACGGTGTGGCAGTGGCGATATCGTGGTGAACGGGGCGGGGTCTAGTGGGACGAGAAAAATGCAAATGATTCTGGCAGCTGTTGAGTTGAGGTCAAAGCAACGAATCGATCGTGGCGAATACTACCATTAACGCTCCGATACAGAGTTTTCCGGCGGTACCAAGCAATTTGCCTATCGCCGCACCTTCGCCGATATGAGAACCTTCCTCGAAGGTTTTGCCTTTCCACATTTCACCTGCCACGGCGCCACTGTAAGCGCCTAGGGCACCACCCAACAAAGCTCCAATGACAGGACCGATAATCGGAATAGGCAACGATATCACCGCGCCAAGAATGCTGCCTCCCATAGTCCCAATCACTGCCAAGGCCATGCCTCGGCGACTGCCACCTCTTTTACCGGCAACCGCTGCCCCCGCTGCAAATTCAACCACTTCACCGATGGCTGCTAACGCACACAGAAAAGCGACACTCCACCAGCCCAGGCCTTGTCCATTTTCCTCAGGCAAAAAATAGGCATAAATCGCGGCAAAAACAACGATCAACCAATTGCCGGGCAAGGAAATAATGTTGGCCAACCAAGCGCTACTATTGGCCAACGCCAATAAAAGAACCCACAGGTAGTACACCATTTTGCCTCATTCTATTTGCCCGGTCCACTCACTTGCCCCAAACTTCTTGCCGACTTCGTAAGGGTTAACCGGGCAATTTTGCGTTGTGATAGATTTCCTGAACGTCATCGCAATCGTTGAGCATATTCATAAACTTTTCGAACATCGGCAGATCTTCTGCGCTGATTTCTGTTCGAGTTTGAGGAATAAAACTGATCTCTTCTACTTCCAGTTCGATTTTGGGGAACGTTTCTTGCAACGCTTGCTTGGCTTTGAAAAATTCGGTGGAGGGAGCAAAAACGGTGATCTGTCCATTTTCCGACTCCACATCGGTTACATCGACATCAGCGTTCATGAGCGCTTCCAAAACGGAATCGCTATTGTCTCCCTTAAAAGAGAGCACTGCCAAGTGATCAAAGAAATGAGTGACCGAATTGGGAGTTCCCATTTTCGATCCGGTTTTGGTAAAGCAATTGCGCACGTCGGTAATGGTGCGATTGTTATTATCCGTCAAACAGTCAACGATAACATAGCACCCACCGGGTCCGAATCCTTCATACCGCGAGGTCGTAAAGTTCTCGCCACCCGCACCGGTCGCTTTGTCGATCGCTTTCTCGATTACGTGACTCGGTACCTGCTCCCGTTTGGCCCGATCGATGATGCTCTTTAAAGCTGGATTAGCGACAGGATCGGGAATGCCATTTTTGGCGGCAACATAAATTTGCTTTCCGAATTTCGAATACAACTTCGATTTCTGTCCGGCCGTCTTGGCCATCGAATTCTTACGTACTTCAAACGCTCTTCCCATGATACATTCCGCTTTTGAGCCCCACTGGAAAACTAAGTCCCATCGCGATCTCAAACACCCCGGCAACAATGGGTCGAGTCATCGGGATATCTGAAACAATCTTATGGTTAATTGTCTTGTCCCATCCAAGGTTCTAAAAGGGGTATTCGATTTTTTCCGAGGGTAATTATGCCCCCCCCAGTCTTTACATCCCGAATTTGAGGATTTTTATCGGGTTCTCGGGCACTTTTTTGGGCCACAATGGGTAGTGCGTTCCCGATCGATGCGACTCGCGCCGCCCCGCGGTATGCCGCGGGCTGTTTATTGGGCGATGGCCAACGGTCGGGCCAATCGGCAAAACGATGGCTAACGCCAGCGGCAAATGAGGTCGGCTCATGATTTGCGGGTTGGCATAAACGGATCTTGCTCTCTTGCGAGCGACTTGGAAGACCTCTATTTCTTCTTGTATTTCCAGCGACGATAACTTCGAATGAGAAAGCGCTGTAATCTACTATTCCCCTGCCAGAATCGGGCTAGGACTGGATTGGCATAATAAGGCAGAATCTTACGAGTATAGGCTGCATCGATTCCTAGTGTAACCATTGATGAGTAAGGATTACAACGCGGCGGCAAAGAATGATCCCTGTAGGTCTTTCCAAGCTCCACATCCTCCGCTTGATTCCAAAAAATCAATTCGTTCAAAGGCAACTCGCGAAGAGTCAACGTTTTGACAATCATGACGCCGCCGTTAATATATTGGCGCGGTAACACATAATTGATGTCCTCGCAATCCAAGGACGTATTCCATGTCAGTTCGGGCTGGGACAAAGCGCAGTAATCGGGGAAATGTTCTCCCGTCTCGTAACGCTGTGCCACAGTAAGATAATCAAAATCATAACCATACTTCTCGAAACCAGCGAAGAAGCCTGGCTCCAAGCGATACCTATCATGCACAAGGCATAGATTCGGATGTGAAGCTGCTAGAGCGATATGGTTTTTCTTTTTACAAATTTCGGCAAAGTCCTCTCGAACTTCGACATCAAGATAACGGAGCCGGTATTTTTCAAACGCTGCCAATCTTGGTCCACAAACGATGATCTCTGCCTCTTCGCCTCCAGGTTGCGATCGAATCGAATCGAAAAAAGCCCTGAGATTGTCGAGCCGCACTCCTTGCGTCAAGATTCCAAACGTCCAACCTCGTTGTTGATATCGATCCCAATCCTCGCGTGCAATCTCCAGTACAACACACCACTCTTTACCGATGCGAAACTCACTTTCCACTTTCGCACGAATTCCATAACGCCTTCCAATAAAATGTTTCAGCTGAAAAATGGAGAAGTGCTTCGTCTCACGAAAACGGAAAACAATCCGGCCACGCTGGGTCAGCAAACGCAGTATTTCATCCAAGACCAGATCGATTTGACGAGAATCGATCTGGCCCAGATTTACATCATAAACCCATACGGTGCAGTAGCGACCATGATGCGCTGCTGGTGCGCGCAGATTCGGTTGTTCCCAAAGATTTAATGAAGTAAGATTCGGCCAAGAACTTTTTCCTAACCAGACTTGGGGCTTATCTTCCTGAGCGATGGGAGCGAGCTGTGCTGGCAATTCGATTGTCATGGCCACCTGACCTTTCGCAGGAATTTACGCACCACGTTCCATCGGCAGGCTCGCAAAGTTGGCTTGCTGGTCGCGCGATCTGCAAAAGACCGCCATTCATTTTCAAAGTGTGTTTTCCCAGGCAGATTCGTCGTGAGGAAGCGATCAGGCAAAACGATACCATTTGCTCTTCCATCTACAACCCACCAATTTGTCGCTAAACTCCACTCCGACATCAGCATACTGCTATAGCGAAAACGTCGCGCATCTAACTTTGTTTCCGGGAAGCCTTTGCTGAGCAGGTAATGTATCCAAATATATTGCTCCGGGACCAAAGCGAGTCGGCTTGCGGCAGATTGATGGGACTGAACCAACGGTGCACTCCATAGGTCGAGCAGGTCGCTGACCAAACCGAAATGAAATATGTCACTGGGATGAAATAAATAATTGCTTTTAGCTGCATCTCGGAAATAAATCGATGTCGACAGCACACGGTTTCTAAACAGGGAGGCGGGAAGGATCTTAGCATCGGCGAGCATCGCAGTGTACGTTTCAAGAAAACGATCGCTTCCTAAAGTTGTATCTAGACGCATACGGACTGCGTAAGAACGACTGGCGACCTTCAGTCCCCCAAGGACGGAGCGAAGTTGTCGATCGATATTGGAATTCGAGTCCCAACCGAGTGTCGTGGTACCTGGATCTTCGAGTTCAACAAATTGATCGACGCTAGACAAAAGATGCTTAACATCGCTCCCCTTCCAAGTGACGACGATCAATTCGCTGTGCGGTAGTGCGCGTTTAACTTGCGCGATGTTGCCAGCAATCATGTTTAGATTCGCGGGCGAAATCGGGCCTTGCATGACGACAGATATTTCGTTCGATTCGATCATATTCGTCATGGATTCAAATCTTGGGGGCCGAGTTAAGTGGACTTGCTTCCTAGTTCCATAGCCTGGCCCCTGATCCACTCAAAATCCAGTAGGGTTGACCTGCTACCCAGACGGAAATTAGAAGTCATGTCCTTCGTTGAATGGGAGAAGAGGATTTTGATCGATCCAACGATCCTGATAAGTGACCATCGTTCCTGGAAACAAATAGATAAATTCGTTAGCGCGTTGAATGCGGCGACAGAGTTCGACGTCCTCGTGTTCGTTCCAGAACAAGTCTTCTGCCCAGGGAAATTTCTCCCAGAAAGATTTTCGCAACATCGTCACACCGCCAGGCACATAAGAGTAACGCGAGTAGTCTCGAAAATGGAGCAAGCCACCTTCACTCCAAGTGTAGTTTAATCCGCGAACAACGGCCCAATCCAAGGCCCGCTTACCGTCCTTCAAAATCGTCTTGGGTGAAGCGATTCCATAACCGTGGCCCCATTGATGAAAAGCTTCAAAAAAACTTTTCGAAAACTCATAACGATCATGGCACACAATAATATCACTGTAATTCGCTTCACTACAGATTCTGTTTTTTTTGCGTGTGATCCAACCGTACTCATATGGATCGTTGAAAATAATTTGCTTCAATTCCGTTTTGATCCCAGGCAAAACAACTTCCTTCGGTGAGATCGTGATGATCTCAAATGGGAACGGACAATACTTTTCTGCTGTCTCTACCAAAGCGGTCAATTCTTTAATTCGCTCGCCGAGCGTTAGAACTCCGATCGAAATACCGCTAATTGGCTCGGTATACCAAGGTGCTGCAGGTGCAGTGCAGCGATAGCGTATGGTCCACAATGAGCGACCTAATTTGGTACCCTCCTGCGGACTTCGATTTTGAGACAAAAACTCAAAGCGGCCGGGGGCATATTGGTTTAAAACGGCCTTCAGTCCAAACCATGTCATCTGTTCATTGTCATGAAAGAAAAACTCGACCTCTGTCCCCGGTCGAACATACTTTAAGCACTCCAGCAAACTTCGTCCAAAGAATCGATTTTTGCAAATATGGTTAATACGAATCCTTTTCGCTTGCCCGATTCGCTCACGCATCGGCCAAGTATTTAGGCGATTATCAAACGCTTTTATGTACAGGGCTTTGTTGGGAGTTTCTCCTTCATCGCCAAAAAACGGAGAAAGTGTCAGATCAGGAATCCATTGATCTGCTTTCCCGCTCTCCCGCTGCACGATGGGATCGATTTGAAATTGATTTTTCCCCTTACCGCGAATTCGCCTCCACAAATGTGATAGCGTTTTCTTTCGAAGCCGTCGTCCTTTAGGTCGATAGCAGCGATTTTGCACCAACCAAGGAATCGATTGGAAGTATGCTTTAAAGTCGAGTTGCTCGCAGTCCTGAAACAATCTTTGCCGGCAGTAGAATTCGCCGCGGTCGAAGAAAGACTGGCGAATATCCTGGTCTTCAAACAATCCGGGGTGTTCTCCGGGCAGAGATTCCTTCCACTCCTTCATCAACGCTTGATGTTCTAAATAATGATTTTTCCATTTCATGGATGTAGTGGACTCTTTATGCAACCGCCATGCAAAAAGTCCAGCCGTAGCATATGCGACCTGTTCATTTCTGCGGCCACACCACAGCAGCAATTTGGCAAAGAGTTCCCAGTCGCACAAGAAGCTCCAGTCGTCTCGCATACCACCGACAGCTTCTAAAGCCTCGCGGCGAAAGATGGTCCCGGAAGGCAAAGCGGTTGAAACGGAGAGAAACTCTTCGAAGTATTGATAAGGTTCGACGAATCGAATCAAAGGGGATGTGTTCCAAGAAATTTTCTCGTCCGATTGAAACGGAATACAATCTTGGAACAAGAGCGAAAGAGGAGCAAACTTTTCAAAGCTTTCGCATTCCCAACTCAAGCAGTCAGGATGCAAGATATCGTCGCTGTGCAGAATCCGAATCAAAGATCCGGTTGCAGCCTTTAAACCTTGATTGGTGTTTCGCGCTTGGCCCAGCCCTGGCTCAGTGAAAAGATACTTAGCCAGCCGACCCGTATCTTTCTGATACTTCTCCAGGCGCTGCTGAATCGCTCGGCTATCTTCACTTTTCTTGGAGTCATCGGTAACGATCAATTCGAAGTTAGCCAATGTCTGGCTCTGCAGCGAATCCATTGTTTTGAGATAAAGATCGACTCGGGAATGGGCCGGAACGACGACAGAAAGTAAGGGTTGTTTGGTCATGATCTTGATTACGATTTACGTCGATTAGCAGCAAAGTTGTAATGAGTCATCAACGAGCCTAACAGTATTGCCGAGCGATGATTTCGCGGCACTCTTGTATAATCCGCAAATCTATATTCCGACTGACCACAACCAGTCGATTTCGAGTATTGATGGAGTGTATGTCGCCGCCGATTCGTTTGGCAGCGTGAAAAACACCTTTCGCAACCGCTTCGCACTGGGTGTCGTGAAACATCATAATACAATGATCGAGGTTCATATATGGGACAACCGCATCAACATCCAAACACGGTTGCTGACCGAAGTGCCCACCATCGATGAAGGCAAAGTCCAGTACCTTGCCTTGCAATAAACTCGGTATACTCGCGGGACTGAATCCGATTTCGTAACGAACGGTATTGTCGATACCGAGTTCCTTGGATCCAGAGAGCGCAAATTTCAGCCCCTCGGGTAACTTGTCCCAGTCGCCGTTTTGCTTGAAACCATGAAACATCTCGGCTCGTTGCTTGGCCGTTGCTTCGTCATAGATGAAATTCTCTTCCGCTTCCTCAACATAGGCATCCACGCTGATCAACTGGCCGCCATTTTTTTTGAAGGCCATACCAAGATAAAAACTACTGTAGCCAAACGCTGTAGCAATTTCATAGCCGCTTAACAGTTTGGCATCTGTCACCAACTTATAAAGTATTAAACCCTCCTCATCTGTCAGAGAGTAAGGGAAGATACGATTCTTAAGTTTGTGCATCCAATCCAGATCGCCCAAGGGTTCGTGACCTGGAAAGAGTATCCGATCCAGTTTGGCCTGTATCGGCAACATCTGCACCACCACCTCATCGACCAGAGCTTGGCGACGTGGATTATTCAGCGGCAAGCAAGCCATCTTGCCAAATTCGAAATTAAGATGTTCGACTCGTCCGTTAACGTAGTCGGTATAACCCCGCAAGGTAGATTCATTTTTTTGCAATTCAGATTGCAATTGCAACTTGACCTTTGCTTCCGCCTCTATGTCTCGCCGTAGCCCGAGCGTTTGGTCGTTTAAGTTAGCAATGTCGCTGCGTAGCAATTTAATATCGCGGCGATTGCGTCGAATACCCACAACGGCGAAGACTGCGACCACAATCAAGAGAATCAACAGCATCAACCATTGACCTGCATTCGCAAAAAACGGCATGGACACACTCACCCAGCAGTAAACCAAAATAATAGGACGCTCCACCAAGCTCTTGCTGCAAACGACTCCGTGTCACATTAACTCGCGACTAGGAATATCCCAGTCAACAAATAAAGCTTAATTAAGCGACCTGCTTCTGACCGCCATGACGGAAAGGCTGTAAAGCTTTGGCACAAATCGGGTTTTTCAAAAAAGCTTCTAGATCTTCAGGAATACCGATACCATACATGCCATTACCTTCACTGCCGATATTGTAATACCCTAAGGTTTGGCCTTCTTCTATCAGTTGGTTGTAAGCTGGAGCGACATAGAATTCGTTGTTGACTCGCAAGTTGCGTTCGATCATCGATTCGGCAGCTCGCACAAAATCTCGGCCCCGACGGTAATTGTAAATGCCAACCGTCGCTTCCTGAGAAACGACTTTCTTTTCGATCACTTCGGTGATCCGATTCGAATCATCCAGCTTGACGTAGGACCATTTCGGATCATTGGCTGTCATCGTCATGATCAAGCCGTCTATGGATTTACGATCGAACTCAGCCAAGTAATCGTTAATGTCCAAATCAACCCACTGGTCACTATTGGCGATCATCAATGGATCATCATTATTGATAAACTCTGCGGCTAACAAGACCGTGCAGGCAGCCCCTTGAGTTACGCCATGGACATTGATCACTTCGCAGTCTGGAGCAACTTGACGCAAGATTTTGTCAACACCGTATTTTTCCTGGTGGACCTTTTGCGTTATGAAAACGAAGCGGTGAGGTATCTCGGGACGCAAATTGCTGACCACCAGTTGGATCATGGGGATCCCAGATACTGGAATCAATGGCTTTGGTAATTCATAGCCAGCTTTCGCAAACCGGCTTCCCATCCCTGCCATTGGCACAACAATTTGAAGCATCCGTAAATCCTTTCACGCTTGGCTTGATGCTAGTTTTCAATCGAGATATTTATCGTCAGGAACACTAGGTCGTTTAACAACGACCGTTACCGTTGGCTCCAAAGCCTCGAAAGAGGTTGAATCTCCTGGCGCGAGATGGATAATACTCCCTGCACCAAACTCCTGTCCGCACATCATCACTCGGCCCGTCGCAATAACCGTCACTTCTTCCGCGACCTTATGGTGATGCGCCGCTTCTTTCGCGCCAGCAGCATATATCTTGACACCGACTTCGAACTCGGATGTCGAGATGATCGTAGGTTGAAAATGGCCTACAAACCATCCCCCTTTCATGTCCGAAAGTTGATGCACTTTCAACTCTGCCACTCCAACAAATAAGTCACATTCCGTTGCTAGCCTGCGGTGAGCGCAGCATAGCGTTTGGCGAAAAACCCCAAAAGAGCAGTTTGCCACCAAAACATTCCATGTCAAGCTGGCGAGGAATCGGTTCCGCCAACCATGCAACCACCCAAACCACCCAAACACCCCAAAATAAACATCTATGCTGCTACTAGGCGACCGCACCTGAGATCTAGCCACGCATTTAGCGAACCCTGAAGCCCCAACCTGCCCGCCCAGCGCAGTGTCCGCCCAGCGCAGTGTCCATTGGACCAAAACTCCATTGCTTTCGCAGAATTGACCTGGACCTCACCATGTATATTTTCTAGATAGCCTCTCGAAAGGGAATCCGAGGAAGGATTCTTGCTCCTTATAGTCACCTCATTGCCGGCAGGAAGCCTCAGGATGAGTGGTATTTTGGACACACCGAATCGGGTTCAGCATGCTTGCCCAGAATCAGAGCTCAGTACCTTGGAGCGTCGTGCTCGATTGCATCTGATTGCTCACCGCGGCTTGTGGCTACAACCTATAGAAAAGAATAGTGTCGCCGCGTTTGACGCTGCACTCTCCCACGGTTTTGGTATTGAAACGGACGTGCGAGATCTCGGAAGCAAACTGGTGATCAGTCACGATATCCCGAATGATCATTGCCAGACATTGGAAGCGTTTTTGGAGCAATACCATCGCTCGGGAGCCAATACGACGCTGGCGATCAACGTTAAGTCCGACGGTTTGGCTCAAGAATTGAATCATTGGTTGAACCAATTTTCAATCCGCAATTATTTTGTCTTTGATATGTCGGTACCCGATTCGCTGCACTATGCCAAACTAGGTATGACGCTTTATGCTCGCCGCAGCGAATATGAACCAGAATCCTCGCAACTCGATTTAGCCCAAGGGGTTTGGCTAGATGGTTTTCATGGCGAATGGTTTACCGCAAATGATTGGGAAAAATATCTGTCGCAAGGGAAGGGGGTAGCGATCGTTTCCCCCGAATTGCACAAACGACCTCACCAATCGTTTTGGAATCAACTGGAACTGTGGTTGCGATCTGACCTGCGTCGTACGCACACTGCTTCTGGTACTCAAAGTGCCCCTGGCTTGATGCTCTGTACCGACTTTCCTCGAGAATTCAAGGAGATACTATGTCGATAGAAGCAGTGATCTTCGATATGGATGGCGTGCTTATCGACGCCAAAGAGTGGCACTACAGCGCCTTGAATCGGGCGCTAGCACTGTTCGGATATTCCATCGATCATGAGGCACATGTTGCGCGTTTCGATGGCTTGCCGACCAAAACCAAACTCGAGATGCTGAGCCAAGAGGTAAATCTTCCTCGCTCACTCCATCGCTTCATCAATCGAATGAAGCAACATTATACGAACGAAATTATCGCAGAGAGTTTGAAACCCAATTCCGATCATGTCTATGCGACGTGGCGATTGCGGATGGAAGGCTTCAAATTGGCCGTCGCCTCTAACTCGATACGAGCCACGGTTGAATTTATGATACGCAAAGCTGAATTGGCAAAGTACTTCGAATATTTGCTCAGCAATGAAGATGTGATTGATCCAAAACCATCTCCACAAATCTATGAAAGAGCCATGGAACTTCTAGGGGTTACTCCAGAGAATACCTTGATCGTTGAAGATAGTCCATTCGGATTACAAGCGGCTTATGCTTCTGGAGCCCATGTTTTACAGGTATCCAGTGTCCACGAAGTCAACTACAGTAATATCCAAGAACGAATTGCAGAAATCGAAGCGCAGCAGATCCGCGTACCTGTGTACGAGAGCAACCTCTATCGCCGAGCAGCTTGATTTACACGTACAACTGTACGTGTAAATTGGAATCGGATGGGCGATTTGATGGCATTTTTGCGGCAACCAAACACACTGAAGCATTGTTAGGCCCCCAAGCGTCTTCTAGCCCAGCGTTTTGCGAAACACTCGCAATACGTTGGGCTTTTTTCATTTATAATCGTACTCTTGCACGTAATCGGTCCTATTGGACTGGTGTAAAATCGGTCGGCACTATTGAACGTGGCCAGCAGGGGTGGCAAAATGCATCGAGACAAAACTTGCTTTCCGGGTGGTTCCCAGCAGTATTTAAGCGACGCTTGTCAGCCGTTCATCGTGTTCCTGCCCCGCTCGATCTCGCCTCTTGCATGCAAAGTTCCGCTTATGATCAAGCCGATCTTTTTCACCTGCGCACTCTGGATGGTGGTTGCGTACCCAGCGATGGCCCAAGAATCGCTGCAGGCTGGTGTTTATGCTCAAAATATTGATCCCCACGCCTATCCAGTCTGGGTCAATGGCAATATCGCTGGAGTCAAAGCGGATCGCGCCCATGACCCGCTGCATGCGCGATGCCTAGTTCTGACACAGGGAAACACAAAGCTTGGCATATGTATTGTAGACAATTGCATTCTTCCACTGGAACTGGTCGAAGAGGCTCGCAAATTGTCTTCCGAAAAGACGGGCATTCCCGCTTCGAATATCCTCATCGCTGCGACCCATACTCATTCAGCGGTCGCTGTCGCGGGTGTTCATGGCACCCCAATCCAAGAAGACTATGCGGAGAAGTTACCCCAATGGATTGCTGCTGGTCTGCATAAGGCTTACGAAAATCGCGTGGAGGCTCAACTGGGCTGGGGAACTGCTGTAGCCGAAAAATTTGTTTATTGTCGACGTTGGCTCATGAAGAAAGGCTCGCTAGCCCCGACACCTTTCACGGGTAGAGATTCCGATGAAGTCACGATGAATCCTGGATATGAGAATCCCAATAAACTAGCGCCGGTCGGACCCGTTGATCGCTCCATTCCAATACTTTCCATTCAAACACTTGACGGGAAACCGTTATCGGTTCTCGCTAGCTTTAGTACACACTACGCCGGCAGCCCAGCATTGTCTGCCGACTATTTCGGCGTTGTCGCGAATCGATTAGCCGGAGCGCTGCGAGTCGATGGTCCAACTCCATTTCTCGGTTTGATGGCTAACGGAACCAGCGGCGATGCCAACTGCATCGATTTCAGTAAACCGCGCGAACCATTCACACATGTGGATGTCGGCAACTATGTAGCCGATTTAATTCTGGAGCAAATTCCTGCTATTGAACATCGTCCTGACGTAACGCTGGATGCTGCATTCTCCTCGCTGACACTGAAGGCTCGCATGCCTTCCGAGACCGAAGTGAAGGAGGCACAAAAATATATCGACACTCATTTCCCGGATCGACTTCCGCAGACGATGATCGAAAACTATGCCCGAGAAACCGTATTGCTCAGTCAGCTGCCCGACACAAGAACTTTGAATTGTCAGGTTTTGCGGATCGGCGATGGGATCATTGTGGCGAACCCATGCGAATCGTATGGTGAAACGGGCCTAAAACTGCGGCAGGCGAGTCCTTTCGACACTACCATGAACATCGGCTTGGCCAATGGGCATGCAGGTTACATTCCACCCCCCGCTCATTTTCTGCTCGGAGGCTACACCACTTGGCGAGCTCGCACCAGTTGCTTGGAGGTACAAGCGGAGCCGAAGATGGTCAGTGAACTTTCCAGATTGATCGAACAAGTGAGCGAGCGGAATGCGGCGCGCACCAAGTTGACATCACACACACCAAAAGCCGAAGAAATGCCAGCGGCCGCGTCAGTAGCAGCACCTCGACAAGAGCCGCTCTCGATCGCGGAAAGTCTACAGAGCTTTAAGTTGGAGCCAGAATGGAAGATCGAACTCGCGGCTGCTGAGCCGGCGGTTAAAGATCCCGTCGCCATGCAGATCGACTCGCGCGGTCGCTTGTGGGTCATCGAAATGACCGATTATCCAAATGGTCCCAAAAACGGGGAAAAGCCTCAAGGACGCTTGGTGGTTTTGGAGGACAAAGACAATGATTTGGTCTACGAAACATCGACCGTTTTCGCAGATGAATTGCTTTTTGCCACAGGGCTTCAACTTTGGAAAGATGGCGCATTGGTTACGATATCGGGGGAATTGGTGTGGCTGCGAGATACCGATGGTGATGGTAAAGCGGATCAACGTGAACGCTGGCTGGAGGGCTTTCAGGAGCAGAATCCACAGTTGCGGGCCAATGATCCATCTATCGGCTGGGATGGACGATTTTATATCGCCAACGGTCTGCGAGGAGGGATGGTCGGCAACACGCTGTCGAAAGATCGAATACCGCTTGCCAATCACGACTTACGAATTCATCCGATTTCTCGTGAGATTCAACTGATCACGGGGCCAGCTCAATTCGGCTTAACTTGGGACCAACAAGGAAATAGGTATTTTTGTTCCAATCGACAACCTTGTCGCGAAGTGGTTTTGGAACCGCATCAATCCGATCTAACCTCATTGCCCGGCCTTTCCCCGGCAACGCGTGATGCGTCTCCCTCGGAATCACTTTCGACGGTTCGGCCGATCGTGAATGCTTGGACCACCTCCAATCTTCATTCAGGACAGTTCACGGCCGCCTGTGGGGTCTTGGTCACACACAGCTCTTCGATACCAGGGTCGCAGTGGGGACATGTTCTCACTTGCGAGCCCACAGGAAGCTTGGTGCAGCGTCGCAGTCTGCAAAGGCAAAACGGACAAACATCGGTCCAACCTTTCGAGTACACGCAGGAATGGCTGGCGAGCAGTGACCCTTGGTTTCGTCCCGTCAACTTATACGAAGGACCGGCAGGAGAAATTTATGTGCTCGATATGCACCGCGCCGTGATCGAGCATCCGGAATGGGTACCGGAAGAACTCAAACATCGTCCCGACGAACGCTTGGGAGATCGAGCAGGCCGTATCTATCGACTCAGCACATCCTCTGCCCAGGTTCGCGAGATCTTCGCACGCATCAAATCAAGCGCACTTCATTCAGCTTCCGATGAAACGCTCATGAAATCCCTTCAGTCGCCGCATTCATGGGAAAGATCGACCGCGCAGCGATTATTGCTCGAGCGCGATCCACAAACTTTTGCACTGCAAAATAAACTGCTGGCCCAACTTCTCCAGGAATCGCAGAATCCCTATGCAAAACTATTGGCGTTGGGAATTCTTTCGACACGAGGAAAACTCGTCGATGAAACTCTTGAAGTGGCCCTGCACGATCATTCGTCGCTTGTGCGAACAGCGACTTGGAGATTGATGGCGGATTACAACACTCCCTCAACTGCATCACTCTACCTTCCGGAAGCACTGGCCTCTTTTGCTTCAAGTGATCGCGATGAATTACGGAGTATCTGCTGGGCATTTGCTCGCGCACCTCGCTCGGGCGATATCGGTGTCGAATGGATTGAACATGAATGGCTACCTACCCTAGATAAACAGTTTCGAAATTGCCTCTCTGATCCGACGACCTTGATGGCGATAGGTGCGGCGACACGAGCCACACCGTTGCAATGGCTTCAGCAAATTTGCAAAGGGCACCAAACCGCTCCGCCAACGATAGTCGCCAATGATGACGTGCTTCGCAATTACTTGGCAGCCGCCAGAACATGGACCAAACTTGCGATGGAAGCCGACCCCGCAGGAACTCGTGCCACGCTATCGCAATTCGCAGAAGGAAAGCCGCTGCCCAGTCGCTCACTCAATGAAAAAATCTTGGCATTTGGCTTACTTTACGGCTATCTCCAAGCGGGAGGCAAACTGGAACCGCAACTGAAAGAAACCCTAAATCTACAATCGGCAGCACTCTGCCAAGACGAGACGCAATCGACCGAAATACGCTCCCTGGGCTTCCAGCTTCTCGCGTTGCTGTCACCGGAAGAATCCAAGGAAATGGCCAAGCAATTATTGCAAGTGGAATCAACAATTCTTCTGCAAGCCGCTTTGGCGAGGCTGCAGCCAGATGATGATCCAGCCATTGCCGATCAGCTCTTGAGACTTTTTGCCTCCGCGCCCCCTCACCGAAGAAACTATTACTTCCAAGCGATACGTGGCAATCCGAAACGAATGGAACTTCTCATCCAAGCAATGGAGCGTGGAGATTATCCTGCGACCATGATCGACACCGCTCAACGACAGAGCCTGAGTTCGAGCTTGGATAAACAACTCTGGGAGCGATTGAGCCGACTGTTCGGAGCAAATATTAGTGCGGATCGAGAAGGCGTAATTGAAAAGTATCGTCAAGCTTTTACCAATTCGCCCGATCTGGAAAATGGGAAACGGATGTTTGCCCAACACTGTGCCGCTTGCCATAAAATCGATAACGTCGGTACAGCGATTGGACCCGATATTTCAGACGCTCGAGACCAAACATTTGAAAAACTTTTGGTCTCGATTTTGGATCCCAACCGAGTTATCGATGCGAACTATTTTCGCTATGTTTGCCAAACGACTGATGGGACTATTGTCGATGGCCTAATGGAAGAGTCTAGTCAAGAGAATATTGTCCTCCGGCTGCAGAATGGAAACCGCGTCCCCATTGTTCGTTCCGAAATCGAGAACCTAAAGGCGACTGGTGTTTCTTTGATGCCGGTCGGATTTGAGGCCCAACTCTCCCCCACTGCCATGAACGATGTTATCGCATACATCAAAAATTGGCGGTATGTACAACAACAAGTTCCCGCCCAAGCACTCGCTCCAAATTCCAAGTAGATTGACCATGAAAATTGATACTGTCGATTTCTTCTATCTATCGATGCCCGAGGTTTTGGATATCGGTGATGGCAGCCAAGATGCTTTACTAGTGCGTGTGCGGTCGGGAGATCTCGAAGGCTGGGGAGAATGCGAAGCCGCACCGCTGGTTTCGATCGCAAGTTGGATTTGCCCGATGTCTCATAGTGCCTGCAAACCTCTTTGCGCCAGTGTACTCGGTCAAACACTTGACTCACCAACCGACATTCGACGCATCGGAGACCTCGTTCGCTCTCAAAGCCTCGACCTTCTTCAAGCGGATCATACTCTATCGGGAGTCGATATCGCTCTGTGGGATTTGCTCGGTAAAAAATGTAATGAACCCGTTTGGAAACTGTTGGGCTATAAGAATTCTTTTGCCAAAGAACCTTATGCCTCGGTACTGTTTGGAGACACTCCCGCGGAAACGCTCAGCAAAGCCCAACGCATTGCACAAGCGCAGTATCGAGCGGCGAAGTTTGGCTGGGGGTCCTTCGGAACATCGACACCCGAAGCAGATCGAGATCACCTGCAAGCCGCCCGCGAAGGACTTGGCCCTGACGGCATCTTGCTGATTGATGCTGGAACTGTTTGGAATACCCAACTGGATGCTGCGCGACAACGCTTGGATTATTTAAGAGAAGTACGCGCACACTGGCTTGAAGAACCTTTCGTTTCTGGGGCCCTCGAACAATATTGCCAACTTTCAAAGGAAAGCGGCTCGGTGGGCATGGCGGGTGGTGAGGGTTGCCACAATTTCTTTATGGCTAAACATATGATCGATTATGCAGGATTAACGTTTGTGCAAATCGATGCGGGACGCATTGGCGGTATTACCGTCGCCAAAGATGTCGCCGACTATGCGGATCAACGACAATTGAAATACGTGAACCACACGTTTACTTCCAATCTCGCTCTCTCCGCATCCTTGCAACCTTTTGCAGGTTTGAAAGATCATTTGATATGCGAGTATCCCACAGAGTTGAAAGCGCTAGCGATCGAATTGACTCTCAATCGCATTGAAAGAGATACAGCTGGTATGATCGCAGCACCCAATGCTCCTGGCCTCGGAATCGAAATCGATCTAGATGCGCTGCGGCATTACCTCGTCCCAGTTGAAATCGCCGTCGGAGGTAAAACGCTGTACCAAACACCGGAGGTTTAGAGGCGACTTGCCTCCGGAAACAAACCATCATATCACGCGATGTTACTCACGAGATGACCTTCCCATCTCGATCATAGCGCATGTACGTAAAGTAAACACAAATAATGGCGAGTACAGGGTACATCAAAATGTAAAGCCGACTCAGGACGATTAGTCCCGTGTTTGCTAGAAAAATGATTCCCCACAACCAACCAATATCCCTGAGCATGGACTTAAATCGTTTCATTTCGATCGCTGAATTCACTACCAATTTTATAGGAACGCTATTGCCGCATTCGCCTCTAGGACATGAGGCTTGTCAGAGTCACTCGATCTACTGCGATACCGACAGTCTGAGAGGATAATCAAATTTTTGAAAATAGGATACCGCAGTCGCGACTGGAACCGACGGTTAGAGAACAGCCTCCGCGAAATAGTCTGGCAACCGATTGGACCCAATGCTTGCCTTTGGGAAATAAGTAATAGAGTTGAGCCAAACATGGGGCCTCAAGCCGGCTTTAAACGCTCGCTTTGGGCCTGGTAATGGGGGGTTGAGGGCTAAATAGTATGGTTGAGCCAATCGTGCGAACCTTAGCCCGCGCGGGGCGTTTCGGCTACCATGTAAATGAAAATCCCTCGACTGTCAGCTTTTTTTGCCCAGTCGGCATCATTGGCAAGGTTTTAGTGCTTCAGGCTGTATTCACAGCAGAATATTGCTAGATACGTTGCTCCCAAGTGCGTTTTTGTTTAGCATATACAGAGTGATAAGAGAAGATGCCGTTCCCCTCTCGTAGACTCCCCGCCTAACACCTCCCTCAATCTCTCTAAGTCAGGTTCTTTATGGGAAGATGGAACCCAAACTGCGTGCTTCGTGCCATCGGATGCCTGCTTGCGATGTTTGCATTGTATGTTGAATCTCATGCAAACGAGACGTTCCCGAACAATACGACCGAAAACACGACTGAGACTTCCGCTGCGGCGTCCGGCGACTCGCCCGACAATACCTCCGATACTCCACCGAATGCACAGAGACCAGATCCGCAGCGTCCAGTAAGCTTCATCAATGAAGTCGTCCCGATCCTCACGAAAGCTGGCTGCAATGCGGGCACCTGTCATGCAAAAGCGGGTAATGGACAAAATGGCTTCGCGTTATCGTTGCTCGGTTTTGAGCCCAGAGAAGATTACACGCATATTGCGCTGGAGGGACGGGGACGCCGCATTTTTGTGAGCTCACCCGACCACAGTCTGCTGCTGATGAAAGCCAGTAATCGAATTCCACATCGAGGCGGAATGAGGCTCGCTCCCGACTCCGAAGATTACAAATTGATAGCTCAGTGGATCGCGCAAGGTCTGAAGTACGATGGTGAGAGTGCACCGAAATTAATGTCGCTGGAAGTTCAACCGCAACGAGGAGTTCTTGCTCGTAACAGTCGACAGCCATTGAAAACAATCGCAACGTATTCGGATCAACAAGTCCGCGACGTGACGAACATGGCTTTATATGAGTCGAACGATAGCAACATGGCAACCGTCGACCACAATGGCTTGGTACAAACATTGGATATCCCTGGAAAAGTATCGATCATGGTTCGATTCCAAGGACGAGTGGTCGTGTTTGACGCTTCGGTTCCACAAGGTTCGCCGGTCGACCATTTACCCCCCAGCAAAAACTTTATTGATGATGCTGTTTTTGCAAACTTAAAAGAGCTGGGCATACCCCCATCGGCCGTATGCGATGATAGCACTTTTATTCGTCGCGTATCTTTGGATATCGCTGGTCGCCTGCCAACTACCGATGAGATCGCTCAGTTTCAACAAGATAGTTCGCCGACTCGCCGCGATCAGGTCGTTGAACGCCTGCTGATGTCGAGCGAGTACGCAGATTTCTTCGCAAACAAATGGACTGCGATGCTCAAGAATCGCCGCGACGATGCGAGCGACATGATCTCGAATTTTGCTTTCTATTCATGGGTGAGAGACAATTTGCTCTCCAATAAACCCTATGACGATATGGTGCGAGAGTTACTGGCTGCTACGGGAACGGTAATCGCGAATCCCCCCGTCGCTTGGTACAAACGCGTGAAAGATCCTAAACAGCAACTCGAAGATGTTGCCCAACTTTTCTTGGGAGTCCGAATGCAATGTGCCCAATGCCATCACCATCCATTTGAACGTTGGAGTCAGGATGACTACTACAGTATGGCAGCCTTTTTCAGTCAGGTGGGCCGCAAACCAACGTCAACTCGCGGGGAGGATATGATATTTCACAAACGCGGTGTGGCAGGATATGCGAATGCCAAAACGGGCGTGGTGCAACGCCCAACTCCGCTCGGTTCGACAAGTTTGATGATCACTGCAGATGAAGACCCACGGTTGCGATTGGCCGATTGGATGAGCGCACCAGACAATCCATTTTTTGCACGGTCTCTCGTCAATCGCTACTGGAAGCACTTCTTTAAGCGAGGATTAATTGAACCAGAAGATGACATTCGCGAGTCCAATCCTCCTTCGAACCCCCAATTATTGATGGCTCTCGAGAAGCACTTTATTCAAAGCGATTTCAATCTAAAGGAATTGGTTCGCGTCATCACGACGTCTCAAACCTATCAATTGAGCGCTATACCGAATGAATTCAACGCCAACGACATGCAAAACTATTCGCACTATTATCCCCGTCGGTTGCAAGCCGAAGTGCTGTTGGATTCGCTCGATGATTTGCTGGGACTGCGGACAGATTTTCCAAACTTGCCTTCAGGAACCAGAGCAATCGCGCTCCCGGATAACAGCTATAACAATGCATCTCCTTTTCTTCGTGTTTTTGGACGTCCTGAAAATGAAAGCGTTTGCGAATGCGAGAGGATTCAATCCTCGAGCCTCGCGCAAAGTCTGCATTTGATGAACTCGGGAGATGTGAAGGGCAAACTGGCAAATGGGTCTAATCGAGTGAATCAATGGCTGCAAAACGGAAAAGCGAATCAAGAGATTATCGTCGAGCTTTATCGGATTGCCTTCGCTCGTGAACCGAGCGAAAAAGAGTTAACAACGGCTCTTGCTTACGTTAACGAACCCAAACTGGATGCTAACGGTACACCGATCGATCCGCCCCGTATTTTGCGGGAAAATTTTCATGACTTGATTTGGGCTTTGGTTAATTCGAAAGAATTCCTATTCAATCATTGATGGAATGCCTCATGTTGCTTACCCGATTTCAATTCCATTCTCTCCAGTGGCCCTGGTCGCTGTGCCTGTTGAGCTTGTGCTTATCCTTGGCAATGGATACGTCAGCGGTGGCTCAATCGGTTTGCTTGCCTCTTCCCCGATTGCTAACGATCACTCCGATGGGAGGACGCGCAGGCACAACGTTTGACGTGGTCATCGCGGGCGAGAACCAAGATGAAGTAACTGAGTTTCTAATCGATCATCCCGGCATCAAGGTAACGGCCAAATTGAGCGAGATGGGAACGCCAGTTCCCAATACCTACAGCGTATCGATTGCAGAAAACGTCCCTGCAGGTTTGGTTGAAGCGCGAACATTTTCACGACTTGGTATCTCATCGGCTCGCATTTTTTCGATTAGCAACTTGCCTGAAGTGACACGCAATCAAACCAATACGACTCGCGAACAAGCGATGGCTTTAGTGGTTCCCGTGATTTGCAACGCTTCATTGACCAATCGAGCGATCGATCACTATTCCTTTCAAGCGGTCGCTGGCAAACGGTACAACATCCATTGTGCGTCGCGCGGCATCGACTCAAAAATGGAACCGGTCATTACGGTTTGCGATGCTCAGGGTCGAGATTTAGTTGTGGAACGCAAGGGCGCTCCCTTGGATTTCGTCGCTAAACAAGATGGCTTGCATTACATCAAACTGCATGACTTAACCTATCGTGGCGGCATGGAGTTCTTTTATCGGCTTACTTTGCAGGAATTAGCGGCCGATGCTTCGCAACCTATGTTCTTTGCCACACGTCCCATCCGCAGTTTTTCGTGGCCACCTACAGGGCTGATAGAAACAGCAGCAACTCAAGAAGATGAAACCGTAAACGTTCAATCGATAACGCTTCCCGCTGATATTGCTGGCCGTTTCTATCCTGCGGCCGATGTCGATACCTTTGAATTTACAGCCCAAGCTGGAGAAATATGGTGGATCGAGATTGCATCGGATCGCTTCGGTTTGAATACCGATCCCGCATTGCTCCTTCAAAAAGCGAACGGAGAAGGGGAGCAACGCCAATGGGTCGACGTTCTGGAACTTGCCGATATTTCTTCTCCTGTCAAAACATCCAGCAATGGTTACGCCTACGATGGACCACCTTTCGACGGCGGCTCGACCGATATACTAGGAAAGTTCGAAGTGAAGGAAAGCGGAAGTTATCGACTGAATCTCAATGATTTATTTGGTGGCACTAGAAAAGAGCCTTTGAACAAATATCGGTTGCTTATCCGCCAAGCACAACCCGATTTCGCAGTTGCCGCTTGGGGACTTCACGCAGAACTTCGCAATGGCGATCGCAATGCATTATCAAAACCGGCAGCCTTGCGTGCTGGTGGTACGATCGCCTTCGAAGTGGTGACGGTTCGCCGCGATGGATTCGATGGCGAGATTGAGTTAGCCTTGAAAGGATTGCCACCAGGTGTCACGGCAACCGGCCTTAAAATTCCAGCTGGAAAAATGCGAAGCGTTGTGCTGTTGACGGCCGCCGAAAAT
>JBIKMB010000278.1:0-6956 GCA_044359485.1 Pirellulaceae bacterium
CGGAGAGTTCGGGTGCCATGAAATGAGCGCGGCTAGCTGGTTCTAGTCGTTGATCCAGTGGACTCCAGGCGTCGGTGGTGGAGGTTGTGTTGGGTGGTATTAGCGGATCGCGCAGCAGCAGCGGTTTACCTTGCGCATCGATCCACAGACGGTCTGGGCGAACGTGTCCATGGATCAAGCGGTTTTGGTGGAGTTCGTTGAGAGATCGGGCCAGTTGCAGGATCCAACGGCCGATTTGGGCAGGTGGAGCGGAGCGTGGTCGAGCCAATTCGCCTTCGAGTGGATGAGCTTGAACAACCAGTTGCGTACCTTGTTTCTCGGGGGGTTCAAAATTCCAGCCATCGGTAAGTTTGATGGCCGAATGGATTTTGTTCCATTCCAGCGAGGGCCCTGCAACGCGAACATCGGGGCGTTGCAGGAGGGTTGGGTTAACCAGAAAGAGCCAGCGTTTTCGATTGCGAGCAACATCGTTACCGACGTACCACTGAGTGAACGGTCGTGTCGCGATGCGATCTTCGATGCGCCACGGTCCGACTTTGAGCAGCGGATCTGCGGCGTTAACCAGTTGTTCCAGTTGATAAGCCGTTAGCAGATTTTGGCTGAGCAAATAGCTCACGATTTGATCGGTTTGTAGGGCGGCAGCGGCACCCTGTTTGCGGGAAAGATCATTCGCCCATTGTCGACATTGATCGGGTAAAGCGAGAGAATGGGTCGTGATTTTTTGCCAAAGTTCGGCGGGAGTTATCGACATTCCAAAACCAATATTCCAAAACCAAAAATTGCAAACTCAATCTAGCGTGGGGGCTAGGTCGCCAATAAAACGCGCAAATCGATTCAAGTGTTCACTGTTTTATTCCGGAGAGTCTCGTCCCCAGAATAAGTAGGGCCACTCCCCTACACTGTCACTTTAACCGACAAAGCGTTGCGATGCACTTACTAATTCGTCCTAATACAGTACCTTAAATCCAAACCCGGCGTCCGAGAGTTCACCCGTGAGTCGGTGACAAGGAGCGGGGGACCCTGCGAAATGAAGCGAGGAGTTCCATAATGAAAGCGTTTGCAGCAACCGAGTTGTACTTCAATGAAGCCGCCGATCGCTTGGATTTACCCACTTGGATGCGCACCTTGTTACTCGCTCCCAAACGCGAAGTGACCGTGCAGGTGGCCTGCGAAATGGACGATGGAACCATTCGTACTTTTATGGGCTATCGCGTGCAGCATGATAACAGCCGCGGCCCCATGAAAGGTGGGCTTCGCTACCACCCCTCGGTCGACCTCGATGAAGTTCGCGCTTTGGCCAGTTTGATGACGTGGAAAACGGCCGTTGTTGACCTTCCTTATGGCGGAGCCAAAGGGGGCATTGCGGTCGATCCCAAAAAATTAAGCCGCAAGGAAGTGGAGCGAATGACACGCTCCTTCGTCGATCAAATTCATGACATCATCGGCCCAGATACCGATATTCCCGCACCCGATATGGGAACCGGTTTTGCCGAAATGTCTTGGATTCGCAATCAATGGGAAAAGTATCATGGCTTCAATCCTGCGGTGATTACCGGTAAGCCCGTTGAGGAGTATGGAGCTAAAGGGCGTGAGGAAGCAACCGGACGTGGTGTGGGTATCATCGCCAGTAAAATGTTGAAACGCATCGGCAAACGTCCCGAGCAGTGCCGCGTGGCCATTCAAGGTTTCGGTAATGTGGGTTCACATGCAGCCAAGTACCTGTCGGAATCTGCGTTTCCGGTAATCGCGGTCAGCGATGTCAGCGGCTGTTATTACGCGCCAGAAGGGCTTAATATCCCGGAAGTACTTCGCTATACACTTTCCAACCAAGGAAGCCTAGAAGGTTATCCAGGAGGGACCAAGCTGCCTGCCGATGATTTGTTGACGCTCGATTGTGATCTCTTGATTCCAGCCGCGCTCGGTGGAGTGATTACCGAAGAGAACGTGGATCAGATCAAAGCGAAGATGATCATCGAAGGGGCTAACGGACCTATTTGGCCGGAAGCAGATCGCAAGTTGAACGAAAGAAAAATCATGATCGTACCCGACATTCTTGCCAACGCGGGTGGTGTTACGGTCAGCTACTTTGAATGGGTTCAAAACCGTCAGCACTATCGCTGGAGTTTGGATCGAGTCCGCCAAGAACTCGACCATACGCTGAGTGATGCATTTGAGCAGGTCTGGCAAGAAGCTCAAAAGGCTCAAGTAGGCTTGCGGACCGCTGCGTTCATGGTCGCGATCCGACGCGTTCAGCGGGCTACTGAATTGGCGGGCTTTATCTCGTAACGGTTTCCGTCAGTCGGCCACAGTCGCTTCAGGTATCCAACTCTGTACGGCTGCGGGGAATAAATCCGAGGCCGAAGCAGAGAGCCATCGTAACCCAGAAGCTGAGGCATTCCGGTCGCCGCAAGTCATGGAAATCGAGTAAATGCGGTACATGTGGTATCGCAACTTGCTTCGCTTTTCCTGCCTGGTTAGCTGCTTCCGGGTTTGAAACTTCTCCCGCGGCTTGCACATCAGTCGTGGTGTGGCTCTCGTCCGCATGGGCTGTGGAATCGGCATGGTCATCGGCATGATGATCGTGTCCAAATTTTACTCCGCGGGTTAGCGGCCAAGAAGTGGTCAGCCATTGTTCATAGTTGCTGACCGTGCTGCGTCGATTCTGTTCAACCTCTTTGAATGTTTCCGACCAACTGCCCAGTCGCGAAGCGAGCCATGGGCTTTGTTGGAAACTCCAGTCGCTATTGAATCCCCAGTCGGCGAGCAATTTCAAGCCGATGATGATGACGAGCAAGTAAGCGGAGATTTCAAATCTTGGAAAACGATCGAGCAGTCGTACAAACAGTGCAGCCGCGAATCGCATCAGCACTACGCCCAAAATCCCACCGGTGATTACCACCCAGAGTTTGCTCTCGCGACTGCCTGCCAAAGCCATCGCTGCCAGGATTGAGTCGACAGCGAAAGCGATGTCGGTCAGTTCGATCACCAACACGGTTCCCCAAAATGATGGAACCTTGCAAGATGTTTTTTTGCGGTTCGCGGTAGGCTCTGATTTACCGGCCGCGTTTCCATCATCTGTGATCAATGAAACACCGACAGGCACGCGTTCGCGGATTTCAATATCTTCTTGATCGGAGGATAAATCGGAGCCGGTTTGTGCATCGACCAACGCGGGATTGCCTTTCTCGTCCATCACAATCTTATGTTCTTCTTCTTCGTGA
Source organism: Pirellulaceae bacterium (assembly GCA_044359485.1). Taxonomy (GTDB): domain Bacteria; phylum Planctomycetota; class Planctomycetia; order Pirellulales; family Pirellulaceae; genus JAFLCP01. Next base: position 3,222 of record JBIKMB010000278.1, read on the forward strand.
CCTTCGAAAAAGAGATGTTTCACGGCGATAAAGACGAGATAAAAACCGCCGAGGAATTTTACAAATGTCCACTGAAGCAAAAAACTTGCCGTAGCGATTGCAAGGACGCGAAAAACAAACGCGCCGATCAAACCATAGGATAGCGCCCGCGCTCTCTGATTTTCGGGGAGTCGCTTGGCTAGCAGGCCGAGCACCAGCGCATTATCGATCGACAAGACTCCTTCCAGCAGGACCAATAGGCCCACGATCACCAAATCTCCCCAAGCGATTTCTTGGCCGTAAATGGTGAAAGAATCCGCTGCCAACAACCCGAATGTCTCAATCAACATTTTACGCTCTACAGAATATAAATCCCACCCATCGCCCTATCGACTCAATACATTACAAACGGCTGTCCATCGCAAGATTGTGATTGATTAGGATTGGAGATGGAGTCGGGCGGATTTGGGTATGTGGTTTTTGCCGGTTGTACCAACAAACTTCAGCCAACCTAGGGGTAAGCCTTGCCAACGGGCGACACACCAGTTGGCTGATTCGGCGGCCAGCCTATCGTCTTTAGGGAGTGATTCTCCCGCCATTACCCGTTTGGTTTGCTCTGCGGTTAACTCGACAAAGCGATGCGGTTTCCAATCCGATCGCAGGGCCAAGGCGTGCGCGGGAAACCACTGGGAACCTTTTCGATATGCGATTTCGGGGCCACCATGCATCAGGTCGAGCCAACCGGTTGGGGGTTCTTCGGGCCAGGCAAAAGCTTGCTGCGCCGACGAAACCACCGCTGCAAAACGGCTCTCGCCCCATTGAGACAGTTCCGCAGGGATTTCGGAATTCCATGCTTTTAGCTGGAATCGAGAGCGATTTGCGACCCTTGGACTCAATTTGGCATGAGATTTTCGTTCTGCAGGCAAGCTTTCAGGCAAGGCGACAGCTTCCTCGGAAAATCGTTTACGCTGCAACAAAGCAGCGAACCCCCCCGCGCAGCGATCGCGATGTGGCCACAGGCGGTAGCAACCCGTCAAAAGTGGACTGCGAAGTTCATGCAAAATCTCCGCACCGTTCTCTGAACCTTCCGAAGAGTGTTGCAGCCAGCTTTCATACGGAACGGCCTCCCAGTCTCGATGCCGCTGCAAAAATGCTTCGACCTGGTGTTCATTTTCGGCCGTCGCTAAGGTGCAGGTTGAGTAAACCAATCTTCCGCCCGGGCGTACCAATCGCGCAGCGGCGTCCAGGATTCGCACTTGTCGAGCCGCATTCATTTCGATCGACGCCGCATTCATGGATGCGAAGGATTGCTTCCCTTTACCGATCAAAGTTTGGCCGCTGCACGGGGCATCGACCAGCAAGGCATCGAACTGATCCGCAAGCTGTTGCGCCAAAAATTCGGGGTCACAGTTGCTGGTCACGTAGCGATCACTACCGCTTCGCGCCAAATTGAGTTCCAGGGGTGCTAGCCGAGACTGGATTGTTTCATTGGCCAGCAACCAACCAGAGTCTGCCAGCGATTCGGCGATGGCAGTTGCTTTGCCGCCAGGTGCAGCACACAGATCGCAAACGATTTCACCGGGCTGAGCGTTCAGTAGTGTCAGTGGCAGCATCGAAGCGGCATCTTGAATGAAGTAACCCCCTGCTGCATAAAGTGGTTCACCGCCGGGTCTTCCCCGGGATTCATCCCACCAAAAGCCGTTTCTGTGCCAACGCACTTTTTCCAGCCCGGCAAAAAAATCACCCTGGCCCGTTCCGCATCGCTCGACACGCCGGATCGATCGCGCAGGAAACTGTTGCAAGGAAAACGCGATCTGCTGCAGTTCACCCGCACCGAGAGGTATAGAAACTAAAGCTGCTTGCAGCAATTCTTCGAGCATATAGCAACGAGGGTTAAAAAATCAGGAGGGGACCGACCATTTGCCAAATAACGTGTAATCGTAAGGTAACGGATTACCTAGCTCTTTGAAGCCGAGTTGATGATAGAGTTTTCGCGCAGGCGTATTATCGTTGCGAACTTCGAGGGTCAACGCACAGAATCCGTTTTCTATTGCGTACAATTGTACGTGCTGCAAAAGAGCGCGACCAATCCCCTTCCCTTGATGGTCGCTGTGCACGGCCAGATCATGGATGTTGATCAAAGCGCGTGCTTTAAAAGTAGAAAAACCAATGAAGCACGTGGCTATACCCAATGGTATCTCACCTTCCCAAGCCAGAAACACTAGGGCATTGGAAATCGATCGCAGTCGGGGGATCAACTCGTTGGCTACATCTTCCGGAAGCGGCTTACCCATACCCATCGGGTGGCACGCATAGTTTTGGGTGAGCGCTAAGAGTGCTTGGCAATCAAGAGGTTCATTCCAATCGAGAAGGCGAATGATAAGCTCTGACACGGTAGCAGCCTCAGAAAGAATACAGGATTCAGTCTAGAAACAAAAAAAGCGGCCTTCTTTCCGAAGAAAAAAGGCCGCTCGGGTTGAGCACACGTCTGAGTTGCTAACTCGAGGCGTTCGAACTAGCGAACGTAGGAGCTAGCCTGAATGACGCGGCGCTTGCTTTGTAACTGAGCGCTGTGGTCAGTGGTAGGAGCTGGAGGCATTGGAGCTGCTTCCGAAGCGGCTGGTGCAGCAGGAGCGGCTGGAGCGGCAGTGCCACATCCGCAGGAGCTGATTGCATCGCAGCATGTTTCATCGCAACCCTTGCTCTTGCATTTGAAGAGCAAATCCAACAAGCGAGGACGCTTGATCTTGCATCCCGAATCACAACCGTTGTCGCAGCTAGCAGGTACTTCGATACCGCAAGCAGGAGCAGCTGCACATCCGCAAGCACTGTTTTCGATTCCACAGGCTGGCTCGCAAGCGTTTTCGATGCCGCAACCTGGGTCGCAGCCGTTATCACAACCAAGCTTCTTGGGCTTTAGGCTGTGCAACAACGACAGCAAAGGCTTCTTGCGTGGCTTGACGCAAGCAACTTCGGTGCCGCAGCTAGGAGCTGCTGCACAACCGCTGTTGCAAGCTTCAACGCCGCAAGCTGGCTCGCAAGCGTTTTCAACGCCGCAAGCTGGCTCGCAAGGATTTTCAATTCCACAACCTGGGTCGCAAGCGTTTTCAACGCCGCAGCCCGGGTCACATGCTGGAGTGGTGTCACAGCAGCTTGTATCGCAGCCGGCACCCTTCAAGCTAAGCAGGCGATCCAAAAGACCGCCACCAAAACTCGGAGTACAAAGACTTGCACCGAGTACCAACGAACCAACCAAAATGTTCCATTTCATCGAGACACATCTCCCTATGATGTATTGACCGCTGCTTCCTGGCGCTACCGGCGATGAGGTGCGGGGGGCCGAGACCGGTTTCAACGCACGAAGTCGCCGTTGAAATCGCCCTCGCTGCCCACGCGGCATCGAGTAACCTTCACCTGGGTCGTGTCAAGCCACTCGACTTCGTGGTGCCGCGATCGGTTAACTACTCGCTTACCGTATCGTGACGCGGAGCGGAGCCCGCTTGTTACCAACATCGACTGTGGCATACGCCAGTACCGGGTCAAGCCTTCCTTGGGCTCAACTACGTTCCCGGTAACCCCAAACCTCAGTTTCGCTTCCGATCAGCATAAACCGATGCCTGTTGCAGATGTAGATATCGGCCCTATCTCGAAACTCCCTTGAGAGCCGTAAATCATTTTTGGGCAAGGGACTTACGTCATTAAAAGGTTGCGATAATACCGCCTCGGTAATCTTGATAATTGGTAGCGATTGTAGGG
>JBIKMB010000279.1:0-6943 GCA_044359485.1 Pirellulaceae bacterium
CTGGGGAATTGAAGGAAGAGAACCTTTTCGTTTATCCCAATCCAAAAATTTTGGGAATGATCCTCGACCCTCGCACACGAACAATGGTCCGCCGAATTGTTGCCGGTACGCCAGCCGCCAAAGCGGGCGTATTGCCAGGCGATGCGATTGTCGAACTCAATGGTCAGATGGTTGTGTCCACCGCAGATATCCAGTGGGTTTTGAACTCTCTGTCTGCTGATGGGGCCGAGTTACCGATGAAGATCAATCGTCGTGGCCAAGAGGTAAACTCAACGTTGGTGCTTGAGAGCGGCTGGCGGGCTAAAGATGATATCTCTTGGCGCGTTAGCACCTGGGAACTCAGACGGATCGTATTGGGTGGTATGGTTCTGAAAAATCCTGAAGGAGTGACGGGTTCTGGAACCCAGGGAAAGGCTGAAAACCATTTGGAAATTGGGCATGTTGGCCGCTTTGCTCCGCACGATCGAGCGCTTAAGGCAGGCCTAAAAACGGGTGATAAAATTATTAGCATCGATGGCAAAGAGGATTGGCAGCGAGAGACCGATGTCATTTGGCACCTGCTGCAACACCGCGCTGAAGGCAAGCCCTACTCGGTAATAGTTGAACGCGAAGGGAAAAAGATCGAGGTGATGTTATCGGTCAAACGAACCTAGACTTCACAGCGATCGGCCTCCGCCCACAGGGCCTCCATTTACCAGAATTTGTATCGTCGATTGCCGCTGCGATCGGAGGCCTAAGCTGGACGAATCTCGCAGATCCAACTATCATCACAATCTGAGATGTCTCTCGAGACCACAGCGATTCGCGGCTAAGCGATTATTGTTGGCAATTGATCTCTTGAATAGTCGATGGATCTGGGTATCGATTCCATGGCGAGGTCGCCATTATGGATAGAGCGACGAGGTAAAGATTCGCGACATAGACGGAAGGAACGGCTTAATACGATGGCGGAAAGCGCGCAAGGCAGCAAGAAGTCAAAAGCCAAATTTCATGCTTATCCAGCCTGGGCTCCAAGATTTTGGCATGGGATGCGCGTCGGAGGTTTGTGGCGTTTGCTGACACGAAATCGATGGGCGATCGCACTGATTCGCGTACCGATGGTATGTCTGCTGTTTTTCATCACTCCCTTCAATGACTTGCTTTACTGCTGGCAACAGATTCGTTTTGGCCGACGCATTCGGGAGTCACAGTTAACGGCCCCCCCCTTGTTTGTTGTGGGGCACTGGCGCAGTGGCACAACATTGCTGCATGAATTGCTTTCGTTGGATGAGCGTTGGGCGAGTCCAAATACTTATCAATGTTTTGCGCCATGGCATTTTCTGGTTTCCGAGTGGTGGATGACCCATTTCGGTAATTTTCTGATGCCCGAGAAGCGTCCTATGGATAATATGAAGGCGGGTTGGCTTTTGCCGCAAGAAGACGAATTTGCCATGATGAATTTGGGTTGCGACTCGCCTTACTTGCGAATGGCATTTCCCAAACGCGGGCCGGTATTTCAAGAACTGCTTGATACCTCTTCGATTTCAAATCAACAGTGGCAACCCTTTGCGGAAAAATTCCTATGGTTCTTGAAGACTTTGACCGTCAAATATTCCAAACCTCTTATTCTCAAAAGTCCAACGCACACCGGGCGTATCGGGCGTTTCCATGAAATGTTTCCTGAAAGTGTTTTTATCCATATAAGTCGCGATCCGCGCAAGCTGTTTCCATCGACCGTGCGATTGTGGGAATCATTAGATACCGTTCAAGGTCTACAAATGCCGGTTTCTGAGGATCAGTACGAAGCATTAGTGCTGGACAGTTTCAAGCGGATGTACGCTGGTTACTTCGCGCATCGAGACCGGATTCCCGCGAAACAATTGATCGAAATCCGCTACGAAGATCTGGTGGCAAATCCAGTGCAGCAATTAGAGCAGTTGTATCAACGCTTGGGTTGGGATGGCTTTGACAAGATGCGACCGAAACTGGAAAGCCGCATGCAGCAGGACAAGGACTATCAAGTGAATCGTCACCTTCTATCCAGCGAACAAGAGGCAAAGGTGCGGGCGGTATGTGAACGATATATGCAACTTTATAGCTATGGATCCTAGCGATTCTTGGCTTGTGGAAGCATAGCGGTCGTCGGGCTGTCTGATCTAGCAGTGTAAAATTGCTGTGCAGGTACTAGCCGAGCTAATAGCCCATCGGAAAACCATTCGCCAACGGCGTTAGCCGCGGTTTTCATGTAGGAGCGAAGAGTCAATCCGATTAGCCATTAAACGCCTTCGAGTTGGTAGCGGTATTTCGGGGTTTTCGGATAGGCTCTACGCGTTATAGCTTGGAGAAGATCAAGCGGCGTTGGGATTCTTGAGATTGGGCATTTTCTTCCCCTTGAGTTGGTAAACGTATTTAAGCACCTCGGCAACAGCCGTGTACTGGTCGACGGGTATTGGATTACCAATATCGACCGATTTAAAAAGCGCCTGGGCAAGCGGCTTACGTTCCAAGATGGGAATACCATTCTCCAGTGCGATTTGACGAATCTTCTTGGCCATCGCATCGGCTCCTTTGGCGACGACGATCGGAGCTGCCATCGTCTCTGGATCGTATTGCAGAGCGATCGCCAACTCTGTGGGGTTGGTAACCACCACGTCGGACTTCGGTACCGCAGCGCCAATGCGCTGCTGAGCCAGTTGTCGTTGGACGGCTCGCCGTCGAGCAATGAGGGCGGGATCGCCCTGGGTCTGTTTATATTCATCCCGAATTTCCTGATCCGTCATTCGAAGATCTTGGCTAAATTTCCATTTCTGAAAACCGAAATCAGCTACGGCCAAGATCAATAGGATCACCCCTGTCTGTACGCTGGCATTGAAAACGGTGCTCCACAGAAAGCTGCCGACAAATTCAAAGGGCAACTCGGCGCTGCTGATGAGACTGTTGACCTGGGTCGAAGAGCCTGCCACGACAATTGCGCCGATGATCGACACTTTAAGAATGCTGAATAATAATCGCGCTACACCAGCTAGAGAAAAAATTCTCTCAAAGCCCTTGATCGGATTGATGCGTTCCCAATCGAAATTCAACTTGTCCGGTAGGAATATAAAACCGACTTGAAACCAATGAACCACCAAAGCAATTAAGATAGCGGCCGCGAACAGTGGCAAAAGGGCAATGGAGACTTTGGAAATAAGGATCAGTAAATTCTGAATCACTTCTCGGGGATCGGTCGACCAGTACATCTCCGCAGTAAACTGCATCTCCATCATTTCCAGCAGCGAGCGAATGATGTTAGGACCGGTGAAGTTGAGAATAAAAACCAAACCAAGCAATAGAATGGCTGAGCCGAGATCCTGGCTACGCGCAATTTGACCCTGATCGCGAGCCTGTTCGCGGCGGTATTGGGTTGCTTCATGTTTCTTATCACCAGTGCTCTCGGCCATCGGTTCGTGCTACCTTTTATCGCGAATTGGCAGATTCAGCAGAAGAGGTTGCAGGCGTCGTTTCGCTCCAGAGCTGACGACTGTTTTCGAGCCAGCTTTCTAGATCGTGGCGAAAAACCCAACCGATTCCATTGATCGAGAGAAATACCATAGCCAACATGACCAAAGCATTGATGTTGAAACCAACAGCTAAGATATTGATTTGCGGTACGGTGCGAGCCAACAGGCCGGTGATTAAATTGGAAAGGAGCAAGGCGATCGCGATCGGAGCTCCAACTCGAATGCCAAGTATCAGCGAATCGATCATCATGGCAACGGTCACTTCCAACCAGTGATCTTGAAATGCGACAGAACCTGCCGGATAGCGGGAAAAGCTTTGCAGAAAACCATCGAGCATATAGCGATGGCCGCCAAGAAAAAGAAACAAGCCAATGGCGAGCCAACCGAAAACTTGGGAAAGAACGGGCATCGGAGTGTCTTCCAAGGCATCACTCGAATCAGCCATTTCCATACTGCCAATTTGCGAGATAAACTGCCCACCCATTTGCATGCCACCGATGATCAAAGCTACCACGATTCCCATCATCAGGCCGAGCAAAAGTTCACAGATAACCGAAATCGCCAGCGTGGGTAATGCCGTAGGCATGGCCGTTGCTCGCTCGTAGACCAATGGCGTGATCACTGCCGTAATCGAAATGCCGATCAGCGCCCGAATCCGCATTGGAATGGATGGTCCTCGCAGTGGAGGTAGCATCATCAGCAGTGGACTGATACGCGCCAATACGGTGATGAAGACCCATATCGAGTTGTACAGAAAGGGTTCAACGACACTCATGGGACAACTCGATTGCAAGCATGTTAACGATGGATCAACTCGGGTATTTCACTGATCGCTGTACGCGAATACTCAATCATTCGATCGGTCAACCAGGGTAGACAGACAATCAGCGCAATGACCATTGCAATAATCTTGGGAACCGCATTGAGGGTTTGATCCTGGATTTGTGTGAGTGCTTGCAAAAGCGAAATCACCAAACCGATAACCATTCCAATCAACAATAGGGGTGAGCCAATCAGCAATGCCATCCAGCATGCTTCTCGAACCAAATCCACAATGAATCCCGCTTCCATGCGATAGGAACCTCTACGTTACGTATGTGCCAAAACTTTCGAGCAACATGGAAACGACCAGTCGCCAGCCATCGACGAGAACAAATAACATCAGTTTAAACGGTAGTGAAATCATGGCGGGAGGAAGCATCATCATCCCCATGGAGATCGTGACGGAGGCGACCACGATATCAAGAATTAGAAATGGGAGATAGATTTGAAACCCCATCGCAAACGCGACCTTCAATTCGCTCAACATGTAGGCAGGTATTAAGACTCGCAGCGGAACTTCTTCGAAGCTTTCCGGTGATGGCTCACCGGGCTTGTAATAGCTGTAAAACAGATGGACATCATCGTGGTTACCTGCCATATCGATTTGCCGCGACATGAAGCGATGGATCGGTTCAGATCCTGCGCGCCAGGCCTCATCCAAAGTCATTTTGGTATCGGGTTGGCTGTAAGGTTCAATCGATTTTTCGTAAACTTCATTCCAAACCGGCGCCATAATAAAAATGGTCATAAAAAGCGAAATCGCCGTAATCACCTGACTGGGAGGGAGCTGCCCAGTGCCCAACGCCTGACGCAATAAGCCCATCACCACAATGATGCGCACATAGCAGGTTGTCATCAGCAAAATGGATGGAGCCAAACTAAGAACCGTTAACAAAATCAAAATTTGGAGACTGCTGGTCAGACCCTTAGGGCTCGTCCAATGCTCGGGACCCGAGGTGAAGAAGTCCACGGCATCTTTGTTGGATGATGTTAGACTTGGGACCGCACCATTGAGTAGGGACTCTTCCTCTTCCTGCAGCGAGGGAGTGAGACTTGGCTGGGGCGTCGTAAAGCTGGGTGAGGAGGAGTTTTGTGAATTACTCGCCGACTCGTTTATCGGTCGTGTTCCATTATCATTAAAAGCTGCTTGTCGAACCGCGTTGCCACCGTTGTAAATCCCCTCGGAATTCTGGCCAAAAAGAATGTCTGGAGTCAGCAAAAGGCTCAGGCAGATCCAACCAGTCGTCCAGGCGATCCATCCAGAGCGACCATTCCGCGATAGGTGAGCGAGTGCGTTGACCGAATCTTGATCAAGTTTTGACATTAGGCTTTCTCCTTAGCTAGCAAGGCTACCGCTGGAGAAACTTCGTCGACATCCTCGGCCGCTTTTCGCCGGAATTTCAAGTGATCTGAAAACGATTTTGGCTTGCTAGTTCCCCCTTCGGTCACATTCTTAAGCACTTGCCGAAAGGATTGAGTCAAGCTATTCGGTTGATTCTCTTCACAGCTACCGCATAAGCGATCTACCTCGGCAGGATCCGTAACCTCTGTGATGGTCTGCACTTCGCCACTCCCCGCATGGACCAACACGAGCTTATGACCAAGTCGCAGCAGAAAAAGTGGATGGCGTCCTGCAATTCGACTTGTTCCCAAAACTTGAAAAACATCGCGCGGAAGTTCGCTGTTACTTCCACGGTTTGCCTTTTTCAACATCAACATAAAACCAAAAAATATGGCGAGCACCACGATTAGGCTGGAAAACATGGTGAGTACGGAACCAAAACTGCTAGCTCTTGGCTTTCCCCCTTCGGTCGCATTATCTCCCATCGATGAGGTACGAGGTTTCAGTAGTAGCGACTGCGATTGAGCGATAGACGAGGAACTAGAAGGGTTGAAAGTTTCTGGTGCACTCGACTCGTTTCGAGTTGGAATCGCAACGGTATCTTTCTCCGAGCCGCTCGATTTATAAGGGAGCGATGTGGTTGCTGGGGAGCTGTAACTCGCCGCAGGTGCTACGAAGGGGTCGACGCGGACTTCGTTCGAGAAGGAAGTGTTTTGCGGATCCATACTGGGCAATGAATTACCTCCTGGCAACGAATTGCCTGGCACGGCTGAACGTTCAGTGATACCAAATTCAGATGCCGCCTCTGGGGGTGATTGCGGAGCAAATGCGAATACGGACGCGGCGCTCTGCAAGATCATACTAAGAGCGAACAGCGTGCTAAAAATCGGTACATTGCGAGTTTCTACGCCTTGATTCAATACAGTCTGCTGCAAAGAAATGCGCATCGAGAATCCCTCCTGGATTTTATGTTGGGATATCAGACGCTATTCAAGTGGCGAATCGGAACCGACTAACTCGGCGACACGCACACAAAAGTTATCGTTAAGAACGAGAACTTCTCCACGAGCAATGAGGCGACCATTGACATAGACATCAACGGGATCACCTGCAAGTTTTTCAAGAGCGACAACGGAGCCCTTACGGAGTTTCAGGATTTCATCCAGGTGCATATTGGCACGCCCTAACTCGATTTTTAGGTCGAGGTCGACGTCGTGCAACAAATCCATCGAAATCTTCTCGGGAGGTCCTCCCTCCCCCACCAGTTCCTCGAGTTTGAAGGGTGCTGGCGCGGGAGCGT
>JBIKMB010000280.1:0-6942 GCA_044359485.1 Pirellulaceae bacterium
GCGGTGTGATCGTTGATAAGGATCGGCCACAATTGCGTTGGGTTGGAACTCCGGCAATGAACGCCTTAGCCCGGCATTTGGCCAGCGGCTTGACCATTCAAGCGGAATGCACCATCAGCCAGACCAGGCGGAGAGACGATGGTAAGTATGAGGTCATCGATGCGGAGGGTAAATCTTATGGACCCTTTGACTCGGTCCTCTACAATTTGCCTGCCCCTCAAGCAGCAGCTATCGTTCCCTACGAGTGCCAGTGGCGACCTCGTCTATCGGAGATCGAATTCGCACCTTGCTGGGCTGTCATGTTGGTTTTTGAAAGTCGCTTAGATGTCCCGCTGGATGGAGCCTTCATCAACGAGGGTCCTCTTCGCTGGATCGCGCGCGACAGCAGCAAACCGCAGAGAACCGGCCGATTCGATACCTGGGTCCTGCATTCTTGCCCGGAATGGTCAAAGTCACAATTTGATAAGCCATCCGAATGGATTATTCAGTCACTTTGCGATGCATTGCGAGAGGCAACTGGGCAAACTTTACCTGAAATGATTTCTGCTACGACGCACCGCTGGCGGTATGCACAACCCACAAAGTGCCTAAGCGAAGACTGTTTATGGGATAACCAACAACTGCTCGGAGCTTGTGGCGACTGGTGCAATGGTCCGCGAGTCGAAGGTGCGTTGCTCAGTGGTTTTGCTTTAGCAGGCCGAATACTTGGTCACTTGCACGAACACTATCCACCGCAGAGTGAACACAAGCCCAAACAATTGAGCTTGCTCTGACCAAACCCTGCAGACTTGGTTATTGCGGTTTTAAGCGAACTCCTGTCGCGTCGGGCATAGCGGCGATACGGTTGATCGAATTGAGCATCGCAAGAATCGTCGCTTCGACCGTATCGGTAGATAGGCCCACACCTCGATAGGAAAGTCCGTTGTACTCGGTCTCAACGGTTACTTCGCCTAGAGCGTCTCGACCTATGGTGGCACTGCGGACGCGGAAATCTTTGCACACAACTTTGTAACCGGTGATTTTCTCAACCGCCCAGTAAGCGGCATCGATAGGTCCATCACCCTGAGTTGCTTCTTGCGTAAATTCCTTATCACCATGTTTCAGCGTCAGCCGAACCGTTGGATGCTTGCCGGTCCCTGCAACCACATCAAACGAAACCAACGACCAAGCTTGCTGTACTTGACCACTGATCTGTTCTTGGATGAGGGCCACGATATCCCCATCATAAACCTCTTTTTTCTTATCGGCTAAAACCTTGAATTTTTCGAACAGGCTTTGCAATTGTTCACCGGTCAGATGATATCCCAGCGCGCGGGCTCGATCCGATAATGCCGCCCGGCCACTATGTTTACCCAGCACCAAATCGGTCTTGGTTAGACCTACATCTTCGGGTCGCATAATTTCATAGGTACTGCGTTCTTTCAGCATTCCATCTTGATGAATGCCCGATTCATGTGCAAAGGCGTTCCGTCCAACGATCGCCTTATTGCGCTGCACTTCGAGCGATGTCACTTTACTGACTAAACGACTCGTGGGAACTAAACGCTGAGTATTGATACGAGTGGTGCAATGATAGAAGTCTTCGCGGGTTTTGAGGGCCATGACAATTTCTTCCAGCGAACAATTGCCAGCCCGCTCACCGATTCCATTGATGGTGCATTCAACTTGCCCAGCACCACCTTGAACAGCGGCCAGGCTATTCGCCACGGCTAATCCTAAATCGTCATGGCAGTGCGCGCTGATGATTGCTTTATCGATATTCGGCACACGATGAAGCAAAAGCTGGATACGCTCATACATTTCCTGGGGAGTGGCATAGCCGACGGTATCCGGAATATTGATGGTAGTCGCCCCCGCATCGATCGCCGCCTCAACCACTCGACACAGAAAGTCATGTTCTGTACGAGCCGCATCTTCAGGGGAAAATTCAACATCATCGCACAGCGAAACGGCTTTGCGGACACCCGCGACGGCGCGCTGCACAATTTCGTCGGTGGTCATCTTCAGTTTGAATTGGCGATGTATCGAACTGGTCGCCAAGAAAACATGAATACGTGGTGAGGGTGCCCCTTTGAGAGCTTCCCAAGCTCTTTCAATATCTCCATCATTGCAACGGGCTAGCCCGCAAACCGTTGCTCCACGAACAGAGTTCGCAATTTCGCGGACCGATTCAAAGTCTCCAGGTGACGCGATCGGAAAACCTGCCTCAATAATGTCGACTCCCAAGCCAACCAAAGCGTGAGCAACCTCAAGCTTTTCTGCCAAGTTCATACTGGCACCTGGCGATTGCTCGCCATCGCGAAGTGTGGTGTCGAAGATCTTAATGGTACGCGAATTGGCTGAAGCGACAGGTGGATCGACGGATGACATTTTCTTTCACTTTCGTCCGCGAGAGAGAGTCGGATATAGGTCAACAAATCAGGGTCAAATACTAGCAGACCAGAATAAAAAAACCCCAAGGCCTATGATTAAGCCTTGGGGTTATACGCATTTACCGGATACGACAACTATCCCCCAAGACTTGGCTAAGCAAGTCCGAGTAGTTCTAGGCGTAGCAAACCATCCAGCAGCAGACGAGTCTGGCTGCGAGGAAAAGAACCTACTTGGTTCAAACTACCGAGTTGAGTAAGATTATTAGTTGTCATGCTTATACCTTACCAAGCAATAGTTGGGGGGTCAAGCCAATGGCTGTCAGGCTGCGGGCCATCAAGTCCTATATTGAGAGTCTATTCGAAAAACGCCGAATTCTGCGACCAACGCCAAAGCGACTGATGGCTGATGGCTGATGGCTGATGGCTGATGGCTGATGGCTGATGGCTGATGGCTAAAGGCTGATGGCTGATGGCTAAAGGCTAATCGGATGGATTTGAGCTGCTATCGGAAAACCGGGGCGAATGTCGTCGTCAAATGGTTTTTGGATGAGCTCTTCACCGAAATTCGGGCATTTCTCAGGCATCTGCCGGCACTTGGTGAACGACCAATAGATTATGCGTATGGTCGATCACGCCGGTGCCCGTTACGAAAACCACATGGTCGCCCGGCGACAGCAAACCATTGCTACGTCCCCAGCGACTTACTTCTTCGAAAAGATGTGTGGGACTGTCAAGATTATCAATCTTTTGAGGCATAATTCCCCAAAAAAGACTCATACGACGCAAGGTCACATCGGAGTCGCTCACGCCAACGGTCGGGGTGAAGTTTCGTTGCTTGGATTTCACCCAAGCCGTACCGCCAGTTCGACTTGCAACGACCACTAACTTGGCACCGATCGATTCCGCAATATTGGCTGCATTATGCGTCACGGCCGAAGTAATCGGATGGACTCGATCAAAAACTTTGACGTGAGCCGATGTCGGTTGATCTCTCAATAACTGCTCGGTGAAAAGCATGATCCGATTCATCGTCTCGACAGCTTGTACTGGATAATCTCCAATTGCTGTTTCGCCACTCAACATGCAAGCATCCGCGCCATCGAGAATCGCATTGGCCACATCGCTAGCTTCTGCACGTGTGGGACGACGATTATGGTGCATACTCTCAAGCATCTGCGTCGCAACAATCACCGGCTTTAATTTTTGGCGACAAACGGCAATGATCCGCTTTTGAGCTACAGGTGTCTCAGCCACATCGATCTCAACGCCTAAGTCACCTCGTGCCACCATGACGCCATCAGCCGCCTCGACAATCTGCTCAAGACGATCTAAAGCCTCACGCTTCTCAATCTTGGCAATCACAAGCGCTTGACTATCTAACGAGCTCAGTAAATTTTTGAGTGAATAAACATCTTGAGCCGAGCGAACGAAACTTAGACTGATGAAATCAATTTCGTTGCGGGCGCCCCAGATCGCGTTCTCGATGTCCTCTGGCCGCATCGCCGAAACACTGAGCGCGACACCCGGCAGATTGATTCCCTGGCGAGAACGAATGGTGCCGGAGGTAAGAACACGGCAGGTGACGTAATCTTTGTTTTTATCGATGGCTTGGAGAGAAATCGTACCATCGGCCAACATGATTCGATCACCGACATGCACTTCATCGACAAGCCGCGCGTAGTTGCTGCAAAGTTGGTCAGCGGCCGCGACCGTTTCACCTCTGACAAATTTCAGAACTTGGCCGATCTCGACATCGATGGGACTGTCTTGAAACAAACTCCCCAACCGGATCTTGGGCCCAGCCAAATCGAGAAGAATGCCGACCGGCTTTCCGGTTATCTCACGCACTTCTTTGATCTTGGCTACGGTCGCTTCAAAATCGCTCGTCTTTCCATGCGCCGCATTGATTCGAAAGACGTCAACACCGTTCTGCACCAACTCCGATAGGGTTTCTACCGTGCTACATGCCGGTCCGACAGTTGCAACAATCTTGGTTCGAGCCTCGTTCAAACTAGGACGAGTACTATTCATAGCTTCACTCGCAGTCAGGGGCACAATGGAATGTTCCGATGGGGACGCCGATGTTAGTGTCAACATGATGGTTGTACCGATAGTTAGTACGCTCGGAAAGATTGCTTACACAGATTCGTTCATTCGGAACGAACCTTAACGACAGTTTCGAAGGGGCTTTCCCCAGGTCCAAACCTAGCTGAACATTAGCTTACAAACAGCAACGCCCCCAATTTGTGCCATTTTGTTTTCCCCAAACCGATACCTTTGGGGGTATAATTCCCACTGCCACTGCCGAATGTGACGATTATGCGGAGTTCAGCGTAGCGTTTTGCACGCATTCACAGCCCGAGACAGCTCCCAGTGAAACCAAAGCTCGCAGAAATTCGGCCAGCAAAATATTTTCGATAGCAAACTGGATAGAATGGCCTGCTTGTCAATTTGTGCGGCCGACTTTTTCATTCTTTTGTCGATAGCAGACCCCATGAGTTTACCAGCTTGGCAGCAATCGATTTCCGTAGTTGTCGGCGCATCGAGCGGCTTTGGTTCGCACTTAGCCCACGAATTGGCAGCTCGCGGTAGCCACCTTCTTCTCGTCGCCCGACAATTGGCCCCCCTTGAGCGTTTCGCGGAACAATTGCGGCAAGAATTTCCACAAGCATCCATTGAGACCTTCACCGCAGATGCTGCCAATTTGGATAGCTTGGCCGAAACCGCAAATCAGATTGCGGCCCGCACAGATCGCATTCACTTGCTGATCAACGCCGTTGGTGTATCGGATCGCGGACGATTGCTTGATTTGTCCGATGAGGAATTGCAAATTCTTTTTCGCGTCAACGTCCTAACGGCCATTCATGGAGTGCGTGTCTTTCACGAACCGCTGAAAAAAGCCAAGGGTAGTGTGATCAACATCGGTTCCCTGTCTTCGAAATTTGCCCCGCGATTTTTGGGAGGTTACTCCATTGCAAAATTTGGACTGGCCGCCGCGACCCAACAATTAAGAATGGAACTAGCTGAGGATGGAATCGACCTCATGCTGGCATGTCCCGGGCCCATTCGTCGGCAGGATGGCGAAACACGCTACAACAAATTGGCGACCCAACGGAATTTACCCGAGTCGGCTGCGGCACCGGGGGGAGGAACCAACCTCAAAGGCCTAGAACCAGCCTGGCTGGCGAAAAAGGTATTGGATGGAGCAGCTCGCCGATATCCCGAGATGATGTTCCCTAGCAAATCGCGACTGCTGCTGGTACTGCAATCGATTTTCCCAAGTTGGGGTGAAAGCATCCTGCGCAAATCGACAAGCTGACCACTCATGAACAAGTTTAATCTGCTTTTTAGTGTCACATAGATCCATTAACACATGAACTTTTATGACGTAAGTGGTCAATTTCGCTCTTCTGGCAGGCTGTTTTCTGCAGCGTTAAAAATGAGCAATCTCAGAAAAAAGAACGATGGAGCGGTGTCTTTTTGACCAGACCCAGCCCCTCAGTACCATAAGGTTCCTCTTATCAAAGGCGAATAACGATGCCCTATTTTCCAGAAGTTAGCAAAATCCCCTATGAAGGTCCCAGCTCAAAAAATCCACTCGCTTATCGCTACTACAACGAAAGCGAAATGATCGAAGGTAAGTCGATGAAAGACCATTTGCGTTTAAGCGTGGTCTATTGGCACACATTTCGAGGAACGGGGAGCGATCCGTTTGGTGCATCCACGATGCTGCGTCCTTGGGACGATGGTTCGCAAAGCGTTGAAAACGCATTGCGAATGGTCGATGTCGCTTTTGAGTTCTTCGAAAAACTCGGTGTCCCCTACTATGCCTTCCATGACCGCGATATTGCACCTGAAGGAACCTCGCTCAAGGAAAGCCATGCGATCTTAGACAAAATCGCTGCCGCCCTGCACGCGCAGCAGCAACGCACTGGCATCAAACTGTTATGGGGCACTGCAAATCTTTTCAGCAATCCTCGGTTTGTGCACGGCGCGGCGACTTCATGCAATGCAGATGTTTTCGCCTTCGCTGCAGCACAAGTAAAGAAATGCCTCGAGATCACCAAGATGCTCGGCGGTGAGAATTATGTGTTCTGGGGTGGCCGAGAAGGGTATCAAAATCTGTACAACACCGATATGAAGCGAGAACTCGATCATCTAGCTCGCTTTTTTCATATGGCGGTGGATTATGCCAAAAAGATTGGTTTCAAGGGCCAATTTCTGATCGAGCCGAAGCCGAAGGAACCTACCAAGCATCAATATGACTCCGATGCAGCCGCTTGTTTAAACTTCCTGCGGGCGTACGACTTGTTGCCCTATTTCAAATTGAATATTGAAACCAACCACGCAACATTAGCTGGCCATACGATGATGCATGAACTCGACTATGCCGGCTATCAAGGCGCTCTTGGTTCCATCGATGCCAATACGGGCGATCTGCTTCTCGGCTGGGACACCGATCAGTTTCCAACCGATCTGTACCTGACCACTCAAACGATGCTGATGATTCTCAAGCATGGTGGCTTAGGATCTGGGGGCGTAAACTTTGACGCCAAAGTTCGACGCGAGA
>JBIKMB010000281.1:0-6915 GCA_044359485.1 Pirellulaceae bacterium
AACGGTCACGCCCAACGCGCTCAAACGCACGGCGGCGCGGGCCTGGCCTAGCGGCACACGGGTTAAACGATTCAACTCACTATCCAAATCACTATCCAACGCAACAACGAGGGCTTCGATGTCGAGATGGTCCATGGCTTTCTTGAGCTATCAGTAAAACAAGATTACTCGCTGCTGCTCGAAGCGGCTTCAGTCCCAGCAGGCCAGAGGGCCACAAGCAGCGATGCCAAGCCAGCCGCAATCGCTCCGCCGAGGAGCAGCCACCCCAGTTGATCGCAGTCCCAGCGGGCTCGACCAAGCCCCGTCTGGCGCATCGCAAAAAATAAGAAAAATAGATGTGAAACAACCAACCAGACTGTGGATGAAATAACGCGCTTCCATTTAAAAAAATCACCGATCCACGACCATAAAACCAATGTTTGGATCGCATGCAATACGGCACCATGCGGGAATTTTAATACTCCTTCTCCTCCATAAGTTTCCGGCGACTTCCCAAGAATCATCTGATAATTTCCAATAAGCGTGATACCAATCCCTATCGCGCAAGAAATCAACAAAAACAACATACCGCTCCGCTGCGCTAAAATTCTTGCACTCCCTACCTCTTTGAATGCCTCACGCTGGAATGCGCGAAAGGTCAATCTCACAATTGCCACTACGGCTATCAGAATGCAAACTAACATGACAACTTCGATTACGACGTCAAGCGGTGTCGCATGATTAAAGTGACTCGGTACGCGCCGCCAAGACTGTACGGTTATAAGCAAAACCTCGAGTACCAATGTGCCACACAATACACGCCTGAGCGGCACATCCCAGCGCCTCGGCCGTAAATCATTCATCAACCACAAAAGTGAAGCAAGTGTTAATCCAGTCGAAATACCAAACAGAATAGGTTTGCGAAAGGATCGAGAATCCTCCCAGGATAAATCCGAAACCCATTGAAGTGGAACATGCAACAATCCCAACCAGAACAAAAAGATTACGGCGGCGCTATCCCAGCCAACTACGTCAGAAAACCGCCAATTCGTTCGATTCATCGGTCCATTGCGTTCCTAAATGAGAATGATCCGCGCCACCTGTGAGCGAAGACTGCTGTTGGTGAGCTCTATATCGTAGCCCGCTGAGAAGCATATCATCGATTTCATTCTCTCCAATCCTAGCTTTGAATAACTTGAATAAGCCTGAATGATATGGACCGACGGAAAAAATGACGAGAACGCTTTGTCTTAAAGTGAATCGCTTGGGCAACTTGCTTCGATGCATAGCCATCTCTCCAGAGCCTAACTTTTGTCTCTGGAGCAAGTTCCAAGTAAAAAATCTCTGCCGCAAAACCTGGCAACTTAGCCAATAATCGTACAGTGACGAACCTTTGCAATTTCAATCATTTCCAACGCAATGAGCGACTAAAATGGAAAGATTTTGAGGCCTTTTTACATAGGATACGCGTAGCAACGTGTATCGTGCGTTCCGATTTACCTACTTTGCGTAAACATAAAAAACTTACGTAGCTCGGTACTATGTTGGGCCTCGCATATCCATATAATGAGCTATTTGTGACAGGATTGTGGTGGATAACCCAAGACTATGCAGATGCAATCGCACGTGACTGGAACTCGACAGATCCTGAACACAATTTTGTTGGCATTGTAAGCCGATTTCAGATTCGCAATGAGTTTTTGTCGAATTACGAAATCAAGACAGCTGCCGATAAGGAGACTCTCGAATACTGGATTCCCGCCGAAGATCCTGAGTCATTTAATGATAACATTGTTGGAAAAATCGAAGTCATCGCAGAATTTCGAAACGGGCAACTTGTCCAAGACGCAAAGCCTGAAACCCGATAGAAAATTGAACCGCGCAATTCGAGTAAAGTAAAATTGGACACTCCTTGACTAGGCATTTACTGGCAATGGTCACTTCTATTTAGAGTATGCTATGCTGGAACCCGAATATCCCGACGCAATTGATCCAAGCAAAGTAGGTGAATATGATCCGGGAGCTTTTGCTGGTGGAGGCTATACGTGGGATGCAGTTTTGGAATACCGTGTATGGATGCATCCAGAGCGTGGTGCACCCGATGATTTTAACGGCAACGATTACTACATGCCCTTTGCGACCTACGCCGAGGCGCGTCACTACAGTGAAACTAACCCAGGCTGCGACGAACCAATTGCTCTAATTTTGCAGCGAGAATATATCGGTGAGCCTCAACCGGGCGTGTATGAGCATATCAAGAAAGAACGTATCACCGAGTGGCTCCCTCAGTTTTTAAAACGTCCGCGTCGTACGGATCGAACCATTCCCGATTTTCTAGCTCCCGATGCACCACCCAACCGCCTCGATATTTTACGTGGTCTCGCGCCACCCGAAAGTAAACAGGAATAGTCGGCGAAGGTTCTAAGAGTCGGAAAAATTACCCCTTGTTGTCATGCATAGGAAATCAGAATTATGAGTTCCTCGAAAGTTAGCGGCCTCACGCGTCGCAGTTTTTTGTCGAAGTCGGTCGGTACGGCTACCGCGATTGCCATCGCGTCGTCCCAATCGAGTACAATGCTCGCCTCAAGCAACCACCCAGTCGCCGCCAATGAACGAATTCGAGTTGGAGCTATCGGCGTAGGTGGGCGAGGATCGCTGTTACTTGAGCAGCTGCCAGAGACTGCACAGATCGTTGCGGTAGCAGATTGCAATGAATCACGAGCACTCGCATTTCGAAGTAAGGTCAAAGCGAATTGGGAAGTGCACGCCGACTACCGCAGGATACTGGATCGACAAGATATCGATGCCGTGATCGTCGCGACGGGCGAATTTCAGCGAATACGACCCTGCATCGAAGCTTGCTTGGCAGGCAAAGATATCTATGCCGAAAAGCCTCTGTCGTTGTACATCCAAGAAGGAAGAGCTCTGGTCGAGATGGCTCGGAAAACCAAGCGAATTGTGCAGGTTGGAACGCAGCAACGTTCCATGGAAATAAATCGGATTGCCTGTGAGCTGGTGCGCAGTGGCGGACTAGGAAAAATCTTGGAGGTTCGCGCTATTGCCTATGAAGGACCTCAATTATCACCTGCCGGTGGTTTCCCAGCTGAAGAAGTTCCGGCAGGCCTCAATTGGAACATTTGGCTCAATCAAGCCGCTGAGCGTCCGTTTAATTCTCAATGGATGGGGTGGATGCGATGGCACGACTTTGGCGGGGGCCAAATGACAAACTGGGGAGCCCATGGTGTTGACCAAATTCAATGGGCACTGGGAGCAGACGATACTGGACCGATACAAATGGAACCATTGACTAGCAGTCTAAATGGTCAGGTTCGCATGAAATATGCCAATGGAGTCGTCGTTAATTTTGTGATCGATCCAGGCAAAGGACCTATGGGGGGTGCGGTCTTTATTTGCGAGAAAGGAAAACTGGAAATCAATCGAAACAAGTTTACATCCAATCCTCCAGAGATCGCAATCGAATTACGCAAACAGCTCGATATCACGGAAGAAGAACGCAAGTGGAGCGATGATGTCGCTCTCTGGCAAGCTCGCTGGCACATGCAGAATTGGTTGGATTGCATCAAAACGCGTGAATTACCGATTGCCGATGTTGAAATCGGACATCGCTCCATCTCTGTATGCCATTTAGCAAATATCACGCGTGAGCTTCAAAGACCTCTGCAATGGGACCCAGTGAAAGAGCAATTCGTCGCTGATCCAGAAGCCAATAAAAGGCTTGTTCGCGATCGCCGCAAAGGTTTTGAACTTCCTACCTAGCCTGCCACTAGCCTTTTGCATATAAAGCTGTTTGCTTTGGTATTTTACAAAATCAGCAGGTCTCCAGAGCAGTGAACTGAAGCGATACGATTGCTTGCAGACCATCGGTGGATTATCCCGGTATCCGATTTCATTCTCGCGTTTTGCGGACTGCAATGGATCGACGCAGAGAATTTGTAAACTTGCAAGAGCATTTCGAGTAGGTCGACGTGATCGAACAACGTAAGCGACAGCGGTCGAAATGAGCCCAGGGATAGCTGCTATCGAGTCAGAAAGCCCAACCGAGCCCAGGGAGTGGAAAATCGTTATCCTTGGGCCGGCACCGGATTTCCAAGAAACCACTGGAAAAGGTGTTGATGCTCTGCAGGTACTCTGGCAAATTCATCGGCTGATATGGAAAGCGGAGGTTGCTTTCGATAGTTGACCGCATCGCGGAACCAGGGGCGATTATAGACCATGCTGAAGACGGGACGCACTTGCTTGGACCGATTCGCGAGTCCCTGATGCGTCAAGCGGTAGTCCATCAGTAGGCATGAGCCCGCAGCGGCTAAAGGGTCTTGGTGCGGTAGAGAGGTGGAATCCTCCGAGCTTTTTCGGTGACTTCCTTTGATCACTCGGGTGGTTCCCATTTCCGTGGTCATGCCCAATAAAGGTAACAAGACTGTAATGGCAAAGGTGGGCAAATGGGATGATACGCTGTCGTCGGGAAATAAAGAAGGATGATCTTTGTGAACTCTCATGTCGGGTGCCCCTGCTAGCGAAGCGACTGCCGTGAAGCTTCCCAGCACATAATCGTGTCCCAATAGGCGTCGGAACATCGATTGTAAAAAACGATGATGAAACACTTCAGGAGAATTGAGTTGATTTTCAATGGCCAGGGTCATCATGTAGCGATCTGGGCCTACTTTGAGCGCATTTGAAAATTCTTTTCCTCGCAGCACGGAGTCGTATTTTGCTAAAAAACTGCTGTGCAACTGCTCGAGCAACTCTCGCGAAAATGCATTTTCAACGACCAAGGTTCCATATTCTTTGAAAAGACGGCAGGCTACTCGAACCTTGATTCTGAACAACGTTTTATCACGAAGAGTGGTTTCGGAGAGCCGAATGACAGGCACAGCCCCAGGAGCATCGGAGGATTTGAGATCCGCTCGCAAACCCTGAATTTCGCATAGCGATTCGCTAAGTTCTTTATGATTGGGGGATTCTTTCAGGGCCAGAGTCCAATGATCGATCACCGAATCGAACTCTAAGTTCTCCAGAGCACAATCCCCTAGCAGTCGCCTCAAGTCAGCATGTAATGGGTGCTGCTCTAACCCGATACGGCACTGTTGAATCGCTTTTGAAATTTCATTTTGGTCATAAAAGGATTTTGCGTTGAGGAATCGCATCTCTGGATCTTGAGGGTACGATGCCAGATATCTTTGCAGAAGGCGCTGGGCTTCCGAATCGTCACCTCGCCTGAGATGGTCTTTAGAAAATTCAATGGCCATATCGCGTTGTGAAAGACTCAATTCATCGCACAGACTGAGAAGATCGTCGGTTCGGCGTTTGATAATTTTCGCTATCACCTCGCGGTCTTCGTGACTTTCAACGCGGAATTTGGCATAACTTAGAACATACGCCATTACGCCAAGACATAGAGCGCCTGGAAGCCCGAGAGTGAGCGATTCTTCAGAAGCATAGCCTTGTCGAGCAAGTTCGGTCATGTAGGCTTCAAGAAGCAGCTTTTGTTCCGCTGTCAACGCCGATGCGGTGGAAAGGCCAAGGAGATGAGCTACGGGGCGCGAGCAGCCGCTAAAGTAATTGTGAAGCGACAAGCCGGCAGGACCAGCAATCGCATCATCCCAATCAAAAAGAATGATGGTTCCATCAGACCGGATCGCGACATTTTTGTGACGTAAATCACCATGATTGACCGTGTTGGGTAATAAGTCACAAGCTCGCTGAACAAGTTCTCGCAGAACGGGCAATCGCAACTTAAGCCGCTGCTCATACTTCCTTGCTTCTTCGGGAATCAGAAAATGATCACCCTTCACGTAGCCTGCTACGGTAGAGGTATCTGAAAAGAAATGGATTAAATTTTCGATGTAGTTCTCAGACGCAAAGTTGGGCAACAGAGCAAGGAGATTTGAACGAGTTGACGCTTGCGATTGAATTTTGGCATAGGTTTGTAAAATTCGAACATCCAAATTATCTTGCTTGGCCTCAAATGCCGGTTCACTCTCGTGATCCTTGCTTAGCATGAATCCATGGCTGGGCAAAATCGAGATGATCGCGGGAATATGATCTGAAAAATGCTCTGCTAAGGATGAAACGGCTGGCAGACTAGACCACTGTGTCTCTGGAAGCTTTTTCAAATAGTACGTCGCTTCTTCTGTCTTTAAACGGAAGGTTTTTGCCCAAGGATGGTCGGTGATGAGTTGGTACGTCGTATCGCCGTCCAAATGAGCCGCTAGCCACTCGATAACGTCCTCGGAAAATTCAGGGCTAACGTTTGCTGCTGAAGCCATACAAGCGACTCAAAGTGGATGATCTAAATTGCAAAACGAAAAAAATGGACGCGCGAAAGAAAAACTTGGCAACAGAATGTGCCTAAATTAGCTTGTGTTCAAACGTTTGGCATATGGGAAAATCTCAATTTCCTTTGAAAATCCAGGGCATCATCGGTTGCTTCCAAGGCGATAGATTTCTCAATAGAAACGGCTGCTTTTCCATTTTGGCCAAGCTTCTGATGGCAAATTGCTAGATTGTAAAAGGTGATACCACTTTCCCCGAAAAGCTGAAGCGACTCATTAAAGAGTTCCAAAGCAATTTCGTACTCACCCAGATGCTGGTAGATCAATGCTAAATCGAAGGGTATGTCGAAATCGTGTAAGTGGTAAAATTTCTGTCGTACTTTCGAGAGCGCATCATAAAGAAGCTTTTGCTCGATCAAGTCTGCTTTCGGTATTCCTGCGCGAATACATCGCCGCAGGCGATGGAGAGTAATCGGATCATAGCAACTGAGCTTGAGAAAGCTTAGGGAAGTGAACAGATCGGGATTCGCCTTTTCGCAGCGACGCGTAACCTGATGATATTCCGCAGGTGTAAATTGCTCAATGGCCGAGTATTCTGAGGTCGTGAATGGTAATGCGTCGCGCGAATGCTGCGTTGCAAACG
>JBIKMB010000282.1:0-6902 GCA_044359485.1 Pirellulaceae bacterium
AGGGCCGGCAAACAAACCCGTCATCCCTGCATCACCTGTCTTGGTATAGATTTTCATCGAATAATTTTTCCTAGTGCCAGTGCGTTATGCCAGTGCGTTATGCCAGTGCGTTATGCCAGTGCGTTATGCCAGTGCGTTATGCCAGTGCGTTATGCCAGTGCGTTATCCCGAAGATTGCGCCCGCATTTTGTCCCGTGCGGGCCCAGAGCGAGCGTTTTCCGCCGACCAACGCTCTCACGTTGACAGAAGTATGGAGGCTTGGCTAGTCCTCCGCCAAATTCTTCGCAGGGCAGCACTTTTCTGAAAGAGGCAGCGATCGGTCCAAATCGGAACGGATGGCGCGCCTAATCCGCCCGATATTCGTGCCTCTGGATCGCTTCATCCCCCAGCTCCAGTCCCCTCAAAATTCTTCCACATACCCAGCGATCCATCCAGCGTTGCTGCGACAACCCTTTGCGAGACCGAGCATCGCCTTGCCAACTCTTGTCTTTCAATCGACTCCCCTCAATAAAGCCGAGATGGCCGCCATGAGCCGAGGCGTAGAAGATGCCGGCAGCGTTTTTCAACCAATTCGCACCATGCTGCATCCCATGAAAACTGGTATAAGGAACAATGGGATCATCCTTCGCCACCAACAAATCACACTGGACCGCGATCGAGTCCAGAAACTGCTTGCTACTGGAAGAGCGGTAGTACTCTGCGGCTGACGAAAAGCCCGACAGCGGCGCGGTGTAAGCATCATCAAAATCGCGAATCGTTCGCAGACCAACCCCCTGTCCAAGTCGCGCCGCCTGCTCTCGCCACACTTCCCATAGCTCGAGCTTTCGCTGCAATTGCTGCTGCAATAACCTCATAAAGTAAGCGGTGTAAAAACGACCGGTCCCTTGTTCCATTCGATCCGCCGCCAAACTCAGATCGATCGGTGGACTGATGGCAATGGCATACTGCAGCCCCAATTGCTGTTGCAAAGATCCATATTGGCCTTGCCCCAATTCACCAAGAAACTTAAGCACCAAGTTGCCACCCAACGAAAAGCCAGCTAGCGCCATTTTCGACGGCCCGCAGCGCTCGGCAATAAATTTCAACGCGTCGTGAACGTCGCTGGTCAGTCCTGCATGCGGAGGCTTGTATGCCCAAGACTCGCCTACCCCGCAACCGCGCATATCGATCCGAAACACGCGCACCCCCGCTTGCACCAAAACTTGGACGATTCGCACCAAGTAACCGCTGCGATGATTGCCGGCCAAACCGTGCATCAACAGAATCGCTGGGCGGTTGACTTCGGTTCCTGATTCCGCGAGGGAATCCTCATGCAAGGCAAAGGCTTCCCCATCGACGGTAGGCACCCGGTGAACAAGAGTCCCTACACCCACTGTATCAGTATCATCGCGTGCACCTAAAAATGTTTGCAAATGTCGGTTTCGTAGCCACCAAGGAGGGCGAAATTCATCCAACATGGCTGTTTCAAGTCCCCTCAATCGATTACCCTTTGATGCTGTAAACATCACGTATTTTTCCATTCCTCTTTGAATCGAAACAGTTCGCCATGTCTTTGCTAGTTGTTGGATCCGTAGCGTTTGATTCCATTCATACCCCAACCGCCGAAAGAGAACGAGTTCTCGGCGGATCTGCTGTGTACTTTTCCTACGCAGCTAGCTTTTTCACCCCTGTTCGTCTCGTCGGTGTCGTTGGCGAGGATTGGCCCACTGAACATACCGAGATGCTGAAAGCTCGCAACATCGACACCAGCGGACTGCAAGTCAAACCAGGTGGCAAGACCTTTTTCTGGAAAGGTCGGTATCTACCGAACATGAATGATCGCGAGACACTGGAAGTTGATTTGAACGTTTTTGGTGAATTCGATCCAGTGCTTCCACAACAGTTCGTCGATACACCCTTTGTATTTTTGGCCAACGCTGCCCCTACCGTTCAAATGAAGGTACTCAGTCAAACCCGCAATCCCAAAATTGTCTTCGCCGATACGATGGACCTCTGGATTCGTACCCAACATGGCCCACTGCTGGAACTTTTTTCCAAAATCGATGGCCTCGTATTAAACGATAGTGAAGCCAAACTTCTTACCGAGGAGGAAAATCTCATCACCGCTGGCCGAGCCATTCAGCGTATGGGACCCAAGTACGTCGTGGTCAAAAAGGGTGAGCATGGTGCGATCTTTTTTGAACCCGATGGGATTACCGTTCTACCCGCTTTTCCCACCTCGCGAGTTGTCGATCCGACCGGCGCGGGCGATAGTTTCGCTGGCGGCATGATGGGCTTCCTTGCAGCCTCCGGCAACACGGATCCCCTCACTCTCCGCCGAGCACTCGCCTACGGAACCCTGGTCGCAAGCTATAATGTTGAAGATTTTAGCCTCGACCGCATGAAAGAAATCGATCGATCTGCTCTCGATCACCGCTTTCAGCAGTATCAGGCCATGCTGCAGATCTGATTCGGATTCTTGCCGGCTGGAGTTATTCCATCCCGATAACGATTCGGTCCTCTTCCACATCCAGCAGCAATCTACCGTCGCGGCACTCTGGATGATCGATCAACCAACGGGACAATGGGGCTACCACGTTCAGCTCAATCGCTTTCTGCAACGGGCGAGCCCCAAGTTCCGGGTGAAAACCTGTCCGCGCAACGCTCCCCAAGACGCGATCGGTCCAGTTCAAGCGAACCCCTCGCTGACGCAAGCCCTCGCGCTCTCCCAATTCGGCTAACTCCTTGGCAGCGATCGCTAAGATCCCGTCGTAGTTCAACGGCGCAAAAGGAATCACATGATCCAGTCGATTGAAGAACTCGGGACGAAAAGCTCGACGCACTTCCGCGCTATAGTCGACATCGAACACGTCACCAAACCCCAAAGAACTCCCCCGCCGCACACCCACATTACTGGTCATGACGACAACACACGACAGAAAACTGGTTGTCAATCCATATCGGTCCGTTAATCGACCTTCATCCAATAAACTCAATAGCACATCAAACACATCGGGCGACGCTTTCTCGATCTCATCCAAAAGCAGAACCGATAAAGGCCGGTTGCGTATCTGCTGCAACCAAGCGGCCGACTCCCCCTTTGCGTTCTGCAGAAACGTTAGCCCCGCTCCAGGAAAGGAGTACTCACTCATATCGACTCGCACCAAAGGTGTTTTGTGCTGTTGATAACCGAATAATGCCTTGGCTAACGCTTTCGCAAGTTGTGTCTTGCCTACTCCGGTCGGACCGCAGAAAAACAAATTGGCAAATGGGCGCTGAGGATCATTGAGTGAGGTTTTGATACGACTAAAAACACTCGCTGCGGTTTCACAAGCGCGACGTTGACCGATTACCTCCTGCATCAAGCTTGACACAATCTCTGTCCGGTTCAACGGCAGATCATCTCGCAATAAAACTTCGGGCAAACCATAAAGTCGTGAGAATTGAGTGATCGTTTCCGTCACACTCAATTCGGCGACATTATCCCTTCTGCTTACTTCGTCGATTACTTTCTCCGTAAAGCGCACCGTCCCAGAAGGTGGAGAAGAAGCCGACTGAAATTGTCGGCACAATCGCTGAATCGTGGCAGCTACCTCAGGCTCAATCGTGACTTCCGTATCTCGCACACGATGTTCCATCAAACGCTGCAGCAACATTTTTTCAGCATCGGGCGCCCACGATTTCAAACGAATAATGGGTAATGCCTCGACCAACCCGGGGACCAGTTGCTGAACCGCATCCAACTCGCTGGGACTGCTTTCGATCACGACCTTCAATCTTCCGCTGCGGATGAAGGGGACCATAAATGCGGCGATCGAATCGCGCGGAGTCGCACCACCGTAACGCACCAGATCTCGCAAGTTATCGAGCACCAAAATCCCATCGATATTCATTAAGGCTTCGATGAGTTTCTCGACACGCTCCTGCCATTGGCCGAGATATTGCATTCCCGATATCAGTCGATGCACACTGGTCCGCCAAAACATAGAGGACAGTTTTTGGGGATTCAACTGATGGGTTTTCTTCCTTGCCAACTTTCGCTCAAATTCTAACTCAACCGCAACACCGGCAATCAGGCTCGACTTACCGCAACCGGATTCTCCCACCACAATGCCACCACCCGCCTGCATGAACTCACGCAGCGCTCGGATCGGAAGTTTTGCTCGGACATCGGGAGGGAGAAAGGGAACCATTTTGCGCCGGATGGGTTCAGCAATACTCTCCAGAAAGGCATGC
Organism: Pirellulaceae bacterium; assembly: GCA_044359485.1. Classification (GTDB taxonomy): domain Bacteria; phylum Planctomycetota; class Planctomycetia; order Pirellulales; family Pirellulaceae; genus JAFLCP01. Next base: position 4,216 of record JBIKMB010000282.1, read on the forward strand.
CGGGGCTCTGAATGGCTTACCTTGCTCTCTTTTGCCTGAATCGTGACCTTGACAACCTCACTAAAGAGCGGTGGCCACCAACGCTGTAATTTTTCCATGGTCACATGGGCCGCGCGAAATCGAATCGCCATATCCAACTCTGGTGGTGGCTCATCTCCCTGCGTCGACCATTCCGTCCAGACATTCAATTCGGGAAGATAGCAACTCCTCTGACCACTGCGATCCTCGATCCGCACGTATCTGAGCGGTACCGATACGGGTCGACCTACCAATATCCTTCGACCATCAACGGTGCGACAGGGTTGCACCGAAAATAGCTTGCTAAAAACAACACCTTCGCCATACGACTTTAGGATGGAAATCTCGCCATCATGCACTAGGTGCTTGATCAATTTCATTAAACGTTTCCTCGCCAAGGAAGGACTTGGCCCCAATGCCTGGACTTCCGGCCGGTGCAACCACTGGGCTGTGTATATTCCGTTGGAAGAGTAACTCAGCAGTACCAATTGGCTCGCACTCATTCCGTCACCTCAACACCACAGCGATCCAGAAGCAACCAATCTAAAACAAATCTTCGATACAGATTGTTGATCTGCGGATGATCGATATTCAGGGGAACAGAACAAATCGGTTCCAGCGATAAGCCATCGCTATTGAGCAGCGCTATCAGTTTGGCCCCGGGATCCCCAGAGATGGTAACACGAACTTCAGCATCTTTTTCATTTCTGGTATCTCGCTCATCTTGGAGTCGATCGCAATGGGCCAAAACTTTTTGCAATTCGATATCGCAGACTGATGATTGACTGCGGCTAGAATCTCTAGGTTGATCCACGTCGTTTCCTTCTGGGGACGCCTCCAACTGCGGCAATGAGATGTGATCCACTAGCAGCAAGTGCATGTTTTGCTGGATGAGCCATAAACCTTGGAAAACTTTGGCGATCGCGCGACTCCCCAGCCCACGCAGAACGATTCCAAATCCACGATTCGCCGCAGCTATATGGGCGTCTGTTTCGGAAAATTCTTTCGAAAATTCAACTTCGAATCCCAATCCCTGCTCGACCACCCTTTCAACGAAACGACTTAATCCATTTAAAACTTGTCTAGTATTCCCGTAGAATTTGGAGGTCATTTTTCGTGCATACAGCAGCGTTTCATCACTCTCAAGAAATGCTTCCATCATAACTTTGGCAAATTCAAGTTCCGCCTGCAGCAACCACTGTAGATCGACCGCCCGCAAAATTTTGGGACCTGAATCGTCTCCTTCGATCGCATCTAACATATCATCCACGGCATGTACTTCTTTATCGACTCTCTCCAAATTCCGATAAGCCTTCGTTTTAGTAAGCTTGACATTTCTATTGGCCAAATGGATGATCGACGGGGGTTTCGTGGTCATCATTTCATCTAACAGCTTCCGTATTTCCTCACAGAGCATCATCTGCTCACGGAAAGCATAATACTGAATGACCTGCTTGGAGAGCTTTTCATCGAAGTTACAAGCCTCCTTCTTGGTTTCGGCATACTCATGCATCGAATCGAGGGTTGCCCGCGATGTGGCTAAGGTGGCATCGATAGTGGGTAGCACAAAGTTCTTGCGTCGTTTTACCCGCAGCGCAATAGCAGATGTTTTAAGCCGATCGATATCGCGCTGAATTCTCAAATAACATATAGCTTGTGATTTCTCTTCGGCCAATGAATCCGCCAAGGGCTGAGCGACGAAGCGTTCAAGCTCTCGCTTGAGAACCCGTGCTCCCAATTGCGGATCGTATCCACGTTCTATAAGCCAACTCATCGCATCATCATCCATACTTAGGAAGATTTTGCGGCGTTGTATTCCCTCGCGTTCAATCATTTTACCAAGCTGCATATTGGCGATCTGCTTGATATGTTCTCGCTGGAGATTGCGAAATATTAGAATATCGTCGATTCGATTGATGAACTCGGGCCTGAAAAAATCCGCAGCCGCCTTTCGGTAATGCTCTGTCGCCCTGTTGTCACTTATATCGAATCCCATAGATCGCGATGCTTCCCGCGCACCGATATTGCTGGTCATCAAGATCAGCGTATCACGAAAATCGATCGTTCGTCCAACGGCATCGGTCAGTCGACCTTCACCGATCACTTGCAGCAAATAATCGAAAACATCCGGATGGGCTTTTTCAATTTCATCCAACAGAATCACAGCAAACGGCTGTCGACGTACCGCGCTGGTAAGTTTACCGTCGGGTTGCTCGAACGATCCGATCAATTGCTCTGCCGCCACAGAGGAATTTATTTCGTTCATATCAAACCGAAGTAAGTGCGACTCTCCTTCAAACATAACTTCGGCAATCGCTTTGGCGGTTTCAGTCTTTCCTACACCTGTAGGTCCCAAACAGAGAAAAACACCTAGAGGTCGATCATCCGGTTGCAGTCCCGCATTGGCCCGTATCAGGAACTGCAGTAACTTATCCAGAGCTTGATCCTGACCAACGACCCTGGATTTAAGCTCACGTTCCAGTTTGCTCGCGTCCTCAGGCCCCTGCATCAACTGCAAACCGGTCCGTTTTTGAAGACTCGCAAGTATTTCGGATCCTGCGATACCCACTTCCCTTTCTCGACACAGATCCTCTACCACCCGCACAGCCTTACCAGGAAAAGACTCGCTGCGAAAATAACGATCCGTTTTGGAAACGATCAACGGAAGC
>JBIKMB010000283.1:0-6900 GCA_044359485.1 Pirellulaceae bacterium
GAGTCACCGCTCGAATACGCACGCCAGTGCTTGGATTAATCACCAAATCGCCTGTCTGGCGACTCGCTTCACTCAATTCAAAACGGGGCACCTCCCATTCGCTCACATCGATAGGTGCAGGCCCAGCAAAAACCAAAGAAAATGCTTGAGATCCAATCGTCTTACCATTGAGATGCAGAATAACTTTCCGGCTACCGTTATCAATCAATTCGGACCAGTGATGCAGTGATTGGCCAGACAAGGATTCCACTTCCAAGCCTTCCGGTAGATTAAAACTGAGTTGAAATAGACCGGTGCGTGTGATTTCAGCAGTGAAATTAACATTCAACACAATACGCTCATCTCCGAGCGAAAGTACTTGCTGGCTTGCAACTCGAACTTCTGCGGCCACTGGAGCGACACGTAGCGACACGGTACCCTCTTCTGCTCCGTAACGGTAAACACGATGGAGAACAGCCTGCGAATTGGTATTGAGCGCGGCATCGAAATCACCAAGATTCACGGGCGATAACGTGGCTGATTCCACCTTCTCTGGCTGTGCATCAGGACCAAAGGCAACAGCCAATAAGCCTACTTCACCATCAGCTCCTTCCACACGTAACGGAGCGACGACGACATCGGCCGGAAGTGTGTCCAAACCTCTCTGTGTTTCGATCGTAATGGCAAAGTTCGGTGTGGAAACTGGATCAATCTGCAACTTCAATCGTCGATTATCCGCATCGAATTGCCAAGAATTGACCGGACCACCCACATTGCTAACAGTGAGTCCTTCGGGAACAATAACGGCTAATTCGCGAACTTTACCTTGCGCCGTGCGCACAGAAATCTGATGCCTTCCATCCACGACCCCCGGGCCTGGAATATAAATTTGTGAGCCTTCGATAAAAAATTGAGTCTTCTCTGCCATCAAATCGCGCGATTGGGGTTGCAGTAGGATGGTCGACTCGTTGGCACGCAACAGAATTTTCGCGTGCGTTTCGGTTGTTTGATCCTGTATTGGTTCGATTCGCGTCGCAGCAGCGCATTGCACCTCCCAGCCTGGAGTGTCATAGTGCAAATCAATTTCATGCAGAGCGGCGATTCCTGTCAGGACAGGAATACCCTCACTTGGCTTAACCGCTTCGATTTGATAGTCAAAATTCAATCGGTACTTTTTAGCGTCTGCGACTCCCTGCTCACCTTCGATCAACGGAATTGTGACCACATAGGTGAGTCCAAGTTTGGGAAGTTCGATTTTCGATAGTCTTATTCCTTCCCCCTCGAACCTTGTCAGAATGGCTGGAGCCCGAAGTAATATGAAGCGATCCCCAGGCTTTCCAAAAACCACCATCGTTCCTTTGGCATCGAGTTTTCCAGCGCGACCTGCAATCTTCCACTCCTGACTCAACGATTCGGCGGACTGACTTTCGTCAAGATTGATCGTATCTTGCCACAGCGGTGCCGCGTAACCTTGGCTGCTTGTCCCGAGTGCTATGCCACTAAACGCGAGCCATAATAGCCACGCTGGAGTTATGATCGCCTTCTCATCAACCACAACAGTCGGGACGCCGGGATTATCTCCAGAGGCGTCGGCTGAAGTGAAGGCTTGTATCAATAGATTCAGCGAGGGAACGATCCATGCAAAAAATCCAATCAGCGCGACTGCACCATAGAAGAAAACACCACCATTGGCTTGCAATAAGGTACCAACCGCTAGCAGAGCAAAGGCTAGAGCCAACGCCAAACGTACCAGCATCGACTTGCGCACCAGCCAAGCAATCGCCAGCATGAAAATCCCTCCTAGTGCCAAACCTACTCCAGTCCAAGAAATCTGAACTCGCCAGGATGGAATCGCATATACGTTAACATTCAGACTTTCACCCGCTGCCAATACGGGCAGGTCCATCTGAATCGGCTGGGGTGGTCCATATTGCTGGAGCGCGTTCCAGCAAGATATACCTGCCAAGACTAACGCCAAACCGTAGAATAAAAGCCGAATATGTCGAACCGCCCGCTGCTGGGTGGAGACTAGAACTCCGAACAACGCCAGCACCAGTATCGCGACAGTTGCCGGCAGACCATTACCAACAATCCATTCAAAGCCATTAGGCCAAAGTTCGGGGATAGCTGGATCAACGGTCCCAGCCACAAACGTCAGCGCATAATTTTCATCGCTTTGCAAATTCCATTTCGTTTTTAGGACGGGTGCATCGATGATAGGTAACAGCAATTCCGCATACGATTCATCCACTGCCGGCTTGCCTAAACGTAGACTCACCTCGACAGGGACATTCGGATCTGATGCACTTGGCAGCGGGATCAGTGTGTCACTACCAGTCTGCCTGGCTGTCACAGGCTGGCCATTCACCGCCACGGCCCATAGTCGCACCGGTTCCGCTGGCAATTGCACGCGGAGCGAGCGTTGGCCGCGAGTTTTGACGTAGTACACAACATCCGTCACTAACTCACCATCGGGCGATACACGGCTATTCGCTTCAGAAAACTCAACGACTTGCGCCGCTGTGGTACCAGGTTCAAACCACTTGATCCGTAACTTCAAATCAAATGGTCGTTCCGTATATTGCCATGTGCCCAGTGGCGGAGCGGTACTCAATAAACGAAACTCTGCCGGCAGTTCAAGTGGGTCCAATACCAGCAATTGGCTTGATACCGTGACCGATTCGACTTCGACCTGCATGGGACTGACGACTTCAATATAGCCACGATCACCTTGAACACCGACGGGCGCGATCAGTCCTGGCTTGAACGAACCATCGGTCGAATCGGGCTTCTCCTCAAAAGCAACCAGCAACGTGTAGGGTCCCATCACGGGCTGATGCAAGGACACGATCAGATTATCCCCTTCTCTTCTCCAGGTTCGAATATCTTGGCCGTCTACAGTTACATTAGCCAGCGCCGCTGGCACCGTGAGCTGCAACTCCGATACGGGTGCACCGGTTATGAAATAGTTGATCAGCGAGCTCCCATAGATCGTACCCTGGCTTAGCGAATAAAGATGAAAGACATCGGATTGAATGCTGCGTTCCAGCGGCTCAATTTGCATCGTTGCAGACCAATTCGGCTCGCGAATTCGGAAGGCTTGCTGCAAATTGGGAATGGGAGTTGGGAAATTGGAAAGTGGCTTTTCAACCAGCATTTCGATGGCTGTCGGCAGAATACGAAAGCCGGGTGCTCCGACCACTCCAATATCACCTCGTACGGCTTTAGCCTCAGGAAAATCGATTCGCGGTAATGGCCAAGCTCCAGCGGCGGCCGCTTCCGTCTTCTCAAGGCGAACCCGCACCAGTTGACGGCCTTGAACATCTTGCCCAAAAATCACTTTAAGATTGCGTTTACCAGCCACCACATCCGAACTGGCGACATAATCCTGGCCTGGGTGCACGACCGAGACAATCGAGTAGTCTCCCGGCAACAAGAAGTCCCACTCGCGAATAGCGGCTTCGCGTATATCCAGTTCGATATCGGCTTGAATGACGCGATTGGTTTCCGTGATCTGATACACCAGCATCTCAGTAATACTAACTTCTGGTTGTATTCGATCCGCTACGATACTGAAGCTATAGTCCGCAGAGGGAAAGCGGTAAACAAATAACTGACGTGCTTCGAGCGGATCGCCTGGAAATTGCTCCGGCGAAAGTTGTGTAAGACCGGCAAGTCCCGTAGGATCCACCCGAACAGACCCTGCATTGGAGATACGCACATAACCGGAGTGACGAATCGCACCCTGCGGCAGCAATCGCAAACCTTCAACGCGCACCGGAAACGCTCCTACCGCTGTTTGGCTGCGAACTTTGATAACACTGTCGGTTGCCAGAGGTCGACTCAATGTTACTTCAAGCCTACGTTGCTCTCCCTCAACGAGAATCTTCCAGCCCACAAGGTTGGGGCCTTCGACATCGAGTATCTCGCCCGGCCCGAGCAGTTGGATGGTCAACGCTTTCAATTGTCCTTGCAAAACTTGATAGGTGAGCAAGTGATCCTGCTTCATCAAACCGGGCCCGATTTGTGTTTCAATTTTCGCATGGGTTGCAAAGAACAGTTTCCCTTCGCTGCTAGCCTGCGCGTTTTTCCACTGTAGGAAAACTCGCCCTGTCGCTGGTAAAAACCCACGCCATTTTTCTCCATCCAGCTTCGGTACAACGGACTGCGTATCGCGTACGAATTCAAGATCGGTTGCAAATCCTTCCATCGTAAGAGGTACAACCGCGCTGGCAGCGATGGAGAAATCAACGGCTTGCCAATTCACATTCGTTGCAGAAACCCCAGCCACGAATTCCAACTCGAATGGAAAAGAACCTGCTTTCGCAAACAACATGTCGTAGGCAGCTTCCGTTTCCAATTGATTCAATGCAATTTGAAAATCAGCGCTCTCCGGAATTTTATTCAGAGCCGCGTTCCCTGAGAGCATTCGAATTTTCGCCCCCGCTTCGCTTACGATCGCTGTGCCAGTCAGCCGAAAACTTACCGACTTTCCATTGGGATGGCGCGTACCGGTCAATTGCGTGTTAACAAGATCGACAGGTGGAGGTAGCGCGCTCTGGCGATTCACTTTAAGTGACAGTTTTCCACCGGTCGAAGTTTGAAAGCGAATCTTTCGATCCTCGCTCAGCAACGGTGCGAAACCTTCAGCGAGCGTTGTCTTTCCGAATAAGCCAGCGACATAATCTAGTTGAATTCGAGAATCAAAACCAAGAGCTTTACCTGGTCCCAAATGTAGGACTTCAACATCCGCGGGAATCGAATCCACCGCTGTCACCAGTTTCAGTGTTGCCAGATATTCAGTTTGATCAGGCTTGAGTTGCAACTCGATGTAACGCTCTCCCGCTTTGCTGCGGACCGACCAAGACTCGATAAACTCCCCAGTGACTTCTTTAATCTCACCTGGTCCGATCAATCCAAGGCTAACCAGATTCGGCTTGCCCTGTAAAACCCGTATCTTAAGTTCAATGCTCTGTGACAAATTCGTCGCTGTCATTTGAACGCTGGCATTCGCGCTAGCCGAATATAAGAATGCGGGTTCTACCGTTTTGCCGGGCGTCACAATGATGGTTGAGGAACCTTCCGGCACAATAACATCGGAGGATGCAGAGCCAGCAGGCATCGCGGGGAGAGCGGCATCCGCGCTCTTTTCGGTAATGGCTGGTACCACCTCGTTGGGGGTAAGTTCCTGAGCTGTAACCCATGGAGTCACTAGTGAAGTCATTACCAAAAAGAGACTGTGACGGAAAAATCGATTCATGATGCACATTCCTCAGCAGAGGTTTGACAATAGCGAACACAATGCGGCGGACAAAACTTTAAAAATCAACGGCTATCGGAACTGGCTCCGGCGATTTGACGAGCCGACTCGATCATGCGGCGCAGCTGTTCCACACGCTCGACATTACCAAAAGAACGATCTAAGCTACCCAACACTTCAGCGATGTATTTAAGATCAACGCTTTCACCGACGGGCTCACCTTTCAAGTGAGCGGCGAAGAGTACAGCGGAAGTTGCTATCCTGAGAGACGAACTGGCGCGTTCCAATCGAGGCGTCGCTGTTTCGTAGGGGATAGGCCATCGCTTTTCGACCATCAAACCTGTGGCCAAATCTTGAAAGCGAACAGACACCGAACCTACATCACCCACGCCATCTTGAAGAACCTCGTACTGATACAAAGCATTGCCCGCTTCCGCAGCGGCAAGTTCGGCTGCATCGACTTGATCGTTGCGAAAGTCCTCTTTGTTAAGCAGATGCTTTTCAAAGCCGAGTAGCTTATAACTGCGAACTCGCTGAGGATTGAATTCTACTTGAACTTTCACATTCTTGGCTGATGGTCGCAGTGCGCCTGCAATTTGCTGTGCGAATCCTGCGTCGACTTGCTCTGCATTGTCGAGCAGATAGTATCGTCCATCACCTTTTCGCGCGAGAGCCTCCAAAACCTCGTCGTTCAAATCCTGAGCGCTGATACCCGCACCATCAAACGCAATGCCGTTATCGCGCATCTGCAAGATGATTTCAGATAAACGATCTGGGTCTGCATCCCCAAGGTTCACGGCTCCATCGGTCATCAAGATCACGCGGCTCTGAGCCCCTGACGTTTTAGCTTCCAACGATTTTTCTAAAGCCAAACGGAGGGCAGCTTCCATATTGGTCCCACCCTCGACTGGAGAATTCTCAAGTATATGCACAAAACTTAAAATCTCATTCCCCTGCACACGATCGGCTCGCAATTTGGGTTCATTTGCAAAACTGATCAATGTCACTTGATCCTGTGGTGTTAATTGAGCAGCAAGCGTTTCAAAAGCGCGACGCACTGTCTGTGCGCGATCAGCGCGTTGCATCGAGCCCGAATTATCCAGAAGAAGTGTGAGACGCAGCGGGGTGATGCTGCTTCGGCCGACCGCGGAAGTTCGCATCGCCACTCGCAACACATTGCGTTGCATCAAAAAAGGATGAGTGGCCTGCTCGACTCGGCAAGCGACTTTTTCTTCTTCCGAGGGAAGCGGATCTTGGTAGTCAAAGGCATTAAGAAATTCTTCTAAACGTATCTTTGCCGCTTCAGGCCACTGTCCGTTCGACAGGGAATCGAGCGCTAATTTGAAACTGACATCGCTAACATGCAAGGAAAAGGTTGAGAAGCGTTCGGTTTCCGTCAGTGTTTCGCTGAGCCCAACCGCTGGCTTCTCCTTTTCCCGCAGCTCTCGACGCAGCTTTAGTTCTTTCCCAGCGACAATCCCCGCTTCAATATTTTCTGCCCCAGAATCCTTCAACGCTAACTTGTCGGCTGGATAATTCTTCTCTTTTACTTTGCTTTCCGCAACGGTGAGTTCTTCCATTTCACGCCCCTCGATATCTCCGAGCGATGAGGAAAGCATTCTCTCTCCAGACTCGCTTTCTTTTTTCTCGACGGACTTGCG
>JBIKMB010000004.1:0-72146 GCA_044359485.1 Pirellulaceae bacterium
TTTAGATTATGCTCCCTCCCCGCCCATTTGGGACTGCAAAAGGTAACATCAAGCACGCAGTTTGATACTCGATAGGCAGAGTGCGGATCTCATCAAGCCGCAGGAAATAACCCAGTTCGGTGTAAACGAAGTGTCGACTAAAGTTGTCAGTGTCAACTACGCTTGACGGTAGTCTTGCGCATTGAGGCCGAGCCGCAAAAGTGCTTTATGCAATCCTTGTCGCGTTAGGCGAGCTTCGTGCGCGGCTCGAGAAACATTCCCTTTGTGACGCTTTAAAAGTTTATCCAAATAATCGCGATCTACCGCCTCCATCCGCTTTTCTCGAGTCGTGTTATGTGCTACCGCTTGATCATTGAATGAGTTGAGGCTCACATCGCTCTGGCCCACCTTAACCTGGGTCGCACCTAGAGGCAATTGACTGTCATCAATGGTTGATGATGCAATCAGGCACGCACATCGCTCCAGTACATTATTCAGCTCGCGAACATTGCCGGGCCAGTGATAGGACTGCAACTCGCCGATCGCTGCCTCGCTCAACCTTTTCACGGGTTGATTATCCCTCATCGCAATACGCTGCAAAATCGAATGGGCAATGATGGGGATATCCGTCACTCTTTGACGCAGAGGCGGTGCGTTCAATTCGAGCACCGCGAGTCGATAGAAAAGGTCCTGTCGGAATCGACCGTGCAAAGTCTCCTCGGAAAGTTGTCGGTTGGTCGCAGAGATCACCCGCACATTGACTTTCGCTTCCAAAGTTCCGCCGATCGGCAGAAAGGTACCAAATTGAATCACTTGCAAGAGTTTAGCTTGCAGCGTCAACGGAAGTTCGCCAATTTCATCTAGGAAGACGGTTCCTTTGTCGGCGGTAGCGAGTAGCCCATTGCGATCATGGGTTGCACCCGTAAAGGCACCTTTCACATGCCCAAACAGCATCGATTCCAGCAGATTTTCTGGTATCGCCGAGCAGTCGATTGTAACCAGCGGCGAATGTTGCCGTGGACTGCTGGCATGTATGGCACGTGCTAAAATCTCTTTGCCTGTTCCGCTTTCTCCTGTGATAAGAACATTTGCATTGGAGCAGGCAACTCGTAAGGCGAGTTCCTTCAGCGATTGTATCGCTTCGCTTTTACCAAGAATCGCATCAAACGCGGTGTTGGCAAGCGGTAACGATTCCAGAGATGGCAACGCGCGTTCCATCGAATGCAGCAAATCTTGCAAAGCAATCGGCTTGAGCAAGTAATCGTGGATTCCAAGTCGAACCGATTCGATGGCAGAGGGAAGTGTCGGACGACCCGTCAAAACGATAATCGGTGTACGCGGAAAATTGGCTCGAGTCTCTGTCAGAAACTCAAGATTCATATTGCCCGGCATATTCAAGTCGGCAATCACCAAATGAAAAGTGTGCTGAGCTAACTGTTTGAGACCCGACTCGCCATTTTCGCACAACGTTACCGCGTACCCGTTCTGCTGCAATAGCGTCGCCATTGTCCTGCCAAAAAGGGGCTCATCATCCACAATCAGAATATGCCAGCGCGCAATTTCCGTAGCACTCATGGTCGGTCTTTAGGAATGAGGGATGGATCAAGCTAGGTGGGAAGGGCGTGGAACACTTACTCGAAAAGTTGCCCCAGGCTTGTCATCGGTGACATGCTCCAGCCCAGCACCAATGGCGGATGCCAAGCTTTTTGAAATAGCAAGTCCAAGACCAGAGCCCGGTTCGGTTCGGCGTATTTTTCGTCGAAAAAAGGGTTCAAAAATTTTGGAGTGTAGGGAGGGATCAATGCCGGTCCCGTTATCGCGAACCGTAATCGAAATCGTCTCCGGCCCACTTTCCGCAATGGTGACAGTCACCTGGCTATCTTCCTGGGATGCCTCGATCGCATTTAACAACAGATTATGCATAATCTGCCTGAATTCCATTTCTGGAATGTGCGCCGTTCGGTATTTTAGCACACTTTGAATAACAATCTGTACCCCTCGAGAGGCTGATTCCCCACTCAAGAGGGTGGTTGGTTGTTCAATAACCTCCCGCAAATCGAATTTCGAAGCAGGTGCAATTCCTGGCCGATAGAGCTGAGTCATTTGCCTTAAGACCCGTGCGATGCGTTCGATTTCCTTATCGATCAACTGGATAAGATTCAGTTCCTCGTCGTTCCCTCCCGATTCATTTTTTAAGATTTGAAATGCGTTTTTGATACCAGCCTTAGGATTGTTAATTTCATGAGCCACATTGGCTGCCAATTTGCCTAAAGCGGCTAACCGCTCGATTTTTATTTCTCGGATTCCAATGTCAAAATCTGCTGTGCACGCGTTTCCGAAAATTGTTCTAGCTGTGTAGCATAGGCCCGCAGTTGATGCTCCATCGATTTGCGATCATCGATGTCACGCATGCTCATGCGAACACCGACGGGCGTCCCCAGATCAGATAGCAGTGGCTGCCGAGACACCGCGATCTATTTGAAAAAACCTCTTTTATTTCGAATTCGAAACTCTACGTCATTGCCGGAAGAACCAAGCAAGGCGTTCGCAACCAATGTTCCGACTTTCGCTCGATCCTCATCCAAAACGATGGGGAGTGGATAGTCCGACATCGCCTTACATTGCGTCACCGAAAAACCAGCCACTCGCTCTACTGCCGGATTCACCCAAATCAACGACCCATCATGGTCGAGCCAGGTTTCCCAGTCGTAGGTATAATCGGCAACAGCCTTGAAACGATGCGGATATTCTTCAAGTTCATTTTCGGTCTGCTCCACCGAACTCGCATCAATGATGTATTTGATGATAAAAATTTCATCTGCCACAGCGACGGTCCCTAGAACGACCGTAACGGCTACCCTAGTTCCATCGCGGTGAAGATTTAGACGACGATAGGGAGGTGGTGGATTTTCGAGCCTCCTCGTCAAGTCGCGACTTGTGAGCAGCAACTTCTCCGCATTTGCCGGAACAAGCACTAAGACGGTGACTTTTCTCTGTTGGAGTTGGAGTTCTTGCTGAGAATAGCCATACAGTCGTTCGGCTTCTTCGTTAGCGTGTACAATTTCTCCTGTCTGTCGAAAAATGAGGATTGCAATTTTCGCAATGGCAGCAAAAAAAGATGCGATTCGATAGGCGGGATCATAACATCTCGGTGGAATATTTCGCGGGCGTCCGTGTTGGACAGTGGGGCGGGAACCGACAGTATTCACTATTTTCCCGGAAAGGTCAAAGTTCAATGAAACCATCCGTTTATGCGATTGCAACGTTGGATACAAAAGGAGCAGAGATTGCCTATATAGGCGATCTCATCAAACGGTCTGGTGTCGAGATTGTGACGTTGGATGTTGGAACACGAGAACCGCCAACGATAACACCCGATATAGACCGCTTAACCATCGCGGCAGGCCGTAGCGTTTCGACTACGGATCGCGGCGCCGCAGTTACCGAGATGAGTCATGCACTGCGAGATTTTCTTGTCGAGCATTATGCGCAAGGAAAGATTGCAGGCGTCATAGGTATCGGAGGAAGTGGTGGAACTGCGCTGATCACCACGGCGATGCGCAGTCTGCCCATCGGTTTACCCAAGTTGATGGTATCCACGGTTGCTAGTGGAAATACCGCACCTTACATCGATTCTTCCGATATCACCATGATGTATTCCGTAGTCGACATTGCAGGACTCAATGCGGTGTCCGAGAAGATCTTGGCCAACGCTGCGCACGCCATGATCGGTATGATGCAGCATGAGACTCCCCAATCACGCAGACTACCCACATTGGGTATGACCATGTTTGGCGTGACAACTCCCTGCGTCACCCATGTTCGACAATCCCTTGAAAAATACGGTTTTGATTGCCTGGTCTTCCATGCGACTGGAGCGGGGGGGCGAGCGATGGAGCAACTGGTCGAATCAAGCTTAATCCGAGGCGTGCTGGACATCACTACAACCGAGATCGCGGACGAAGTCGTGGGTGGCGTTTTCGCGTGCGGACCCGCAAGATTTGAGCGACTACTAGAAAAGCGAATTCCATTGGTCCTGAGTTTGGGAGCTTTGGATATGGTCAACTTTGGCGCGATCGATACGGTTCCTCAATCATTCAAAAATCGTCTGCTCTATAAACATAATGCCCAGGTGACATTGATGCGCACCTCGGTAGAGGAGAATCGCAATTTCGCACGCTGGATCGCAAGTAAACTTAACAGGGCTACATCGCCTTGGGATATTTTGTTTCCATTAGGTGGACTATCTATGCTGGATGCACCTGGGGAGGTCTTTTGGGAACCGGCAGCGGATTTCGCGTTGTTCGACGAATTGGAACGATGCCTACAGCTCAATTCGATTCGTCGAATCCATCGTCTTCCTCATCACATCAACGATCCAATGTTCGCCAATGAATTGTGTGAAAAGTTCATGCAGCAATGGACCGCTATACCTGCAGTCAATCCATGATGGAGCGAAAAACTGGCGTTGCTGCCAGAATTACACAGCTTGATTACCCAATGTTTTGTGGGTACCCTGCTCTTCCTATTGGCTAAAGCCCACAATCTTCTCGATGAATAGGCCTTATGATGAAACGATTATCGCGAACAGATATCTTGAAGAAACTTCATCAGCAGAGAGCCGCAGGTGTTCCCATTATTGGAGGTGGCGCTGGAACGGGTATTTCCGCCAAATGCGAGGAAGCGGGCGGTATTGATCTGATCGTCATCTACAATTCCGGGCGTTATCGTATGGCTGGGAGAGGTTCGCTTTCCGGGCTCATGCCTTATGGCAACGCAAATCAAGTCGTTCGAGAAATGGCTTATGAAGTTTTGACCGCTGTCAAAGAGACACCTGTTCTCGCGGGCGTCTGCGCGACCGATCCCTTCATGATACGAGATCACTTTTTGCTAGAACTCAAACAACTGGGGTTCGCAGGTATACAAAATTTTCCAACCGTTGGCTTAATCGACGGTATGTTTCGTGCTAACCTCGAAGAAACCGGTATGGGGTACCAACTCGAGGTCGAATGTGTCGCGGCCGCCCATCATTTGGATATGCTGACATCCCCTTATGTGTTTGATATCGAACAGGCTCGCGAGATGACCAGGGCAGGCGCCGATATAATCGTCGCACACATGGGACTAACCACCAGCGGCAGCATTGGTGCTCAGACCGCCCTGTCGCTGGATGATTGTGTGCAACGAGTTATGGATATACAAAAAGCCGCCCGAGAAATTCGTTCGGATGTTTTCGTCTTGTGTCATGGTGGTCCTATTGCAATGCCAACAGATGCAGCCTACATGCTAAAGAATGTTCCAGGACTCGACGGTTTTTATGGTGCTAGTTCGATGGAACGTCTACCCACGGAGATCGCGATCAAGGCGCAGGTGGAAGCATTTACCACACTGCAAACTTACAAATAGTTTGACCCTGAGACTTGTATCGGGAAAAATACTAATCGTTCCTGATCCAGGCCTCGTTCAACCGCACGTACTTCATCGTCTCACCTTCATCAACGAAGTAGCTGTATACTAAATGTAGGCTACCGTCGCTTCCCTGAATAATACAGGGATAATGATACGAGCCTTTTGGATGATCCTCGATCGCACGATGCCATTTCCAACTCCTACCCTCATCTTCGGACAAGTAGAGCGTGAGTCGATTGCGTCCGTCCTGTGTATCGTTAAGCAATAGGACCCAATGACCATTTTGCAAGCGAACCGCGTCGAGTCCAGATCCGGGATTGGGGATCTCACTGGATTCCGAAATACTCCAGCTCACGCCATCGTCCTTGGAAGTCGAGACCTGAACTCGATTGGCGGGGCCATTGTCGCGCATGTAGGCGATAAGCGTTCCATCATCACGCCGCACGACGGCTGGTTGAATGTTTCCTAAACCGTAGATCGGTTTACTCGCATACCAACTCCGGCCGCCATCATCGCTGATCGCCATAATCGATATCGAAAATGTATCCGTATATAGAGGTAATAGAATTCGACCTGACGGCAATACGGTGGGCTTGCAGCGTGGTTGCCATCCCAAGCGTTGGAAGAGTTTGTCGCGCACACGTTTTTTGGCCAAATCGAATACCGACTGTAGACCAGCAGGCACTGGCTGCGGCACGCGTTCCTGCAATAGTTTCGTGAACACAGCTTCGGCCTCAGCTCCAAAATCGTCCGGCTTCAGCAGAACCAAACCTTCGCTCGACCAATTCGGAGCTCCCGTTGTTTTCAGATCTGCGGGAGTCGCCATCCGATAGCGTGTCAAACATGATTCCCAACTATTGGCGATGATGGTGGGCCAGAACAGCCATAGCCGGCCTTCCTTGTCCAAGTGCATACATGTATTGCAGTCTGGGAAATCGGGTTGATCCGCCATAACAAATGGTTCAGACCATTGAGTGCTCCCTTTTCGTTTCCAGGAGCCCAGAACGGCGACGTCGTCGGCTTTTCGTTCCCCAGAGCCGCGATACCAAGACACCAGCAAATCGCCGTTAGCAAACTCGACGATTCCCGGCGCATGATTATGTTGAGCATCCAAAGGAAACACGAATTCTGACTCAGGTTGATTGGCTGGCGTTGTAGTAGATTGGCACCGAGCTTCTTCGCACAGCGCATGAACTAGAAGTACGCCTGCTAGGGCAAATGTAATTCGAGCTATGGTTTTCACGAGCAAGCAATGACGCATGGGAGGGCTTAACCTTGAGAGAACTTAATGGGATCAAAAGCGTGCAAACAAAGTAACCTAGAGCTTAGACATGCAGTGTAGCCAAAATCAAGGCACTTCAACCGAAACCCAACTTTTGGTAGCGTTGCTCTTGAGTATGGCTTCGCAAAGCAAAACCTCATAATGGCCATCTTCAAAAGTAGGGAATCTCGGGTTTGCCAAATATTCGCCTGTTTCTATCGATCCATAAAAAGTGCGAAAGAGTTGTTTAAACGAATCGGGGAAGCCCTCGTTGTGACCGCCGGGATAATTAGTGATGCTTGTTGCCGGATTTGTCAGCAACGCTGGATCTCGAATGAGGACTTCGTTCGGCCGCAGCCGATGGCCGATATGAATTTCATTGGGACGCTGACTGTCCCAACTAAGAGATTGTTCGGAGCCTGCCAATTCAAAATGGAGTGCATTCTTTTTTCCAGCAGTGCATTGAGAAACCCAGAGAACCCCCTGCGCACCATTGTCGAAACGCAGCATAACACAACCGCAGTCTTCGGTATCGATCTCTAAAGCTTCTTGTTGATTTTGCAAGCTATGATTTTGCGAAAATGTCTCCGAGTTACCCGGGTTGCGATAACGTTGCTTGTGCAGCGTACTGAGATCGGCGCAAACGGCTATCACTTTTTCACCGCAGATAAATTGTATTAAATCGAGCCAGTGGGTACCGATATCTGCAATCGCGCGGAGCTTCCCACCATCCGTTGATGAGACTCGCCAGTTGTAGTCTTGGGGATAAAGCAACCAATCTTGTGTGTAGGATCCGACAACATGAAAAAATTTTCCGATAGTACCGGTTCGCACTCTTTCCGCTGCTTCGTGGCAAAGCGGATAGAAGCGAATATTGTAAGCGACTCCTGCCGCTAAGCCAGACTTTTTGGCGAGGTTCACCATGGCGGCCGACTCCGTGGATGTCATCGCCAGCGGCTTTTCGCAGAGGACATGCTTTCCCGCCTGCAATACCGCCCGAGCCTGCGGAAAATGAAAGGAATTGGGAGTAGTGATGTGCACAACGTCAACAGCTGAATCGTTGAGAACCTCTTGAAAGCTGCTGTAGCCCCGCGGGAGTCCAAGAGTCGCAGCGGCAGCTTGAGATTTTGCTGGGGTGGAGCCCAGTATTCCCGCAACATTCACGCCCACTCTTCGCAACGCTTCCACATGAACGGGACCTATGAAGCCAGTACCTACGACGACAGCCGAAAAAACGCTCATGAGCTCATAATCCTCCTCAAAGTGTTGAACACTCAAAAAGGTAACCGCAAAAACGCAAAAAGTGTACCAAACACAAGAGAATACGCGAAAACCGTTTCGATTTAGGTACGGTTTTCGCCAAATTGCACGCATGGGTGTTTTTTCTTCCGATGCATGGACGCATAATAAGAGGGTCTCTCCTTCCTTTCGCAGCGTATTTCTAGCCCACCCCAGCCATGTTGCATTCGATTTTTTCGCATCGACAAATCTTCGAAAGCACAACTCGGATACCGATGTTCTGTGGCTTGTGTATCGTTCTCGTCTGTTCGCTTTCTTCGCGAGCATTTGGTCAATTGACGGATGCTGTAGCACCTGATTTTGTTCATGATGTGCGTACTATTTTTGAGACGCATTGTTATCGTTGCCATGGAAAGGAAAAGCAAAAAAGCGGCTATCGACTCGATGCGAAATCGATTGCTTTCTCCGGTGGTGATGTCTATGGTCCTGCTATATTGGCCGGCAATCCAAGCAAGAGTGTTTTGCTGCAACTGGTAAAGTCGAGCGATGGAGCTGAAAGGATGCCTCCCGAAGGACCGCCGCTGAGTCCTGAACAAATCGCACTGCTGGAAAGATGGATTGAGATGGGGGCAATATGGCCCGATGGAATCGACACAGTGGTTGTTGAAGACAAACGTAACCATTGGGCACTCAAACCGCCAAGTTCGGTGGTTTTGCCTGCGATCCGTGACGCGACTTGGCCGCGAGATGGTATCGATTACTTCGTTGCAGAGAAACTGGAGCAGGCCGGTTTGGATTCCAGTCGCGAAGCAAACCGCTCCACATGGCTAAGGCGAGTTCACTTAGATCTTTTAGGCTTACCACCGACTCTACAAGAGTATGCCAACTTTTTAGAAGATAGCAGCCCGGATGCCTACGAGAAGATCGTTGATCGTTTGTTGAGTTCACCGCGATATGGTGAGCGCTGGGGGCAGCACTGGTTAGATGTTGTGCGTTATGCGGATACACACGGCTTTGAGGTGAATACCGAGCGTCCCAATGCGTGGCCCTATCGCGATTGGGTTATTGCCGCATTGAATCAGGATATACCATTCGATCGATTCATTCGCGAACAGATTGCAGGCGATCAATTGAATGCGGATGCGGCCACCGGATTCCTTGTGACAGCTTCCGTTTTGCTCCCTGGTCAAATCGGTCAAGACGAACCTTCCAAACGCCTAGCTCGTCAAGATTCCTTAGATGAAATTGTCGTCAACGTCGGTCAAACCTTTTTGGCTTTGAGCGTGGGCTGTGCGCGATGTCATGACCATAAATTCGATGCGATCAGCCAATTAGACTACTACCGCATGCAGGCATTTGTGGCTGGTGTTGAATATGAAGATCGCGAGTTGCAGACAGATGAAGCAAAGCAAGCGAGACAAAGAGCCGAAGAAGCAAAAAAAGAATTATCCGAGTTACAAAATGAATTGGATCTGCGTGGTCCTATTGCATTTCAGGGGACAAAAAGAGTTGGTGTCAATGCAGAACGCAATGTCGATCGAATTGTACCCCATCGGGGAACGAAGTTACGTTTCACGATTTTGAAAACAAACAATCTTGAACCCTGTATCGACGAGCTGGAGGTGTTCAATAAAAGCGGAACGAATATCGCGTTAGCGAAGCATGGAGCGAAAGTGCGATCTTCCGGTGACAATGTTGCAGCTGATCGTCACGAGTTGCGATTTATTCACGATGGAGTCTATGGGAATTCGCGGAGTTGGATGTCGAGCGAAATGGGGAGAGGTTGGGTTGAATTTGAATTTCCCCAGGTAGAAGAAATAGTTCATATTCTTTGGGGAAGAGATCGGCAGCAGGTTTATAAAGATCGTTTAGCCATCGAATATCGGATTGAAATTGCCGATGAGAATGGGCACTGGCATTATGTGGCAGATCACAGCGATCGAGAAGCTTATTCGCCTGACCGAGAAGCCCGAACGCAGGATGTTGGAATCCAAAAGGAGTTAAGTGATCCGGAGATCGCCGGACTGAGGCGGCGTATCGCTGAGCTGAAAACGCTTGTGGGTCGAGATAGGCAAGGTGAACTCGCATTTGCAGGAAAATTTCGGCAACCGGATAGCATACGCCTTTTGAGTCGTGGCGATCCGGAGCAACCCAAGGAGTTGGTACAACCGGCAGTTCTGGAGGCTCTCGGTACTCTTGCGTTGCCGGTAGAATCGAGCGATCAGGAGAGGCGACTGAAGTTGGCAAATTGGATTGCTGCCAAAGAGAATCCGCTGACAGCGCGTGTTATCGTCAATCGAATATGGCAATCGCATTTTGGAATGGGGCTGGTTGAAACCAGCAACGACTTTGGACGCAATGGGACTCTGCCAAGCCATCCAGAGTTATTGGATTGGTTGGCAAACGAATTGATCCACAGTGAGTGGTCGATCAAGTCATTGCATCGGCGCATTGTGTTATCGGCGACCTACAGACAGGATTCGACCTGGAATGAGAAAAGTGCTGATGTGGATGCAGATTGCCGACTATTGTGGCGTTTTCCACCGCGACGAATGGATGCGGAGATGATGCGAGATTCTTTGTTGGCATTGAGTGGACGGTTGCATCATCGAATGGGAGGTCGGGGATTTGATCTGTTTGACAAACGAGGTGGATTAAGCGGTTTCGAACCGATTGAAATTTCCAATGAAACCAACAGTCGACGGATGATTTATGCACATAAGGTTCGTCGCGAACGGGAGGCTGTATTTGGAGTGTTTGATTGTCCTGATGCGGGGCAAAGTGCCCCGCGACGAAGAGAGTCTACAACGCCGCTTCAGGCTCTTAATTTGCTGAATAGCCGATTTGTGATCGAGCATGCAATCGCTTTGGCGGAGCGAGTGGAAGCCGAATCGGAATTGGATCATGCCGGAAAGATTGACTTTCTTTTTTGGTCGGTGCTGGGGCGGAAGCCTAGCGATGAGGAGAGAAATGATTTGCTTCCTTGGGTTCAGCGAGAGGGTATGATGCCGTTGTGTCGAGCCTTATTCAACAGCAATGAATTCCTTTTGATTCCCTAAGGAAGCTTATCGATGAACCCAAAGCGAATCGGAGACTGGGGCGAATGGAATCGGCAGCGGCGTGGTTTCTTGATGGACGCTGCGACCGCTTTAGGCACGATTGCGATGACATCGCTGTTGCAGCGCGAAGGTCTTTTGGGGAGTGAGAAACCGGAGATCGATGTTGCCAATCCCTATCGACCAAGGTTGCCGCATTTTGCGGCGAAAGCGAAGAATGTCGTGGTCTTATTTTGCGCCGGAGCGGTGAGTCAGATTGAGACCTGGGATTATAAGCCGATTCTTGCACAGCGCGATGGTCAAACGCTGGCAGATGGCCCAAAGGTTACCTTTCAAGGTCCAGCTGGAAATCTCGCTCGCCCCCAATACAAATTTCGACCTCGGGGTGCATGTGGCAAGATGGTCTCAGATATGTTGCCGCATTTAGCCGAGCTGACCGATGATATCGCGTTCGTTCATTCGCTCACCAGCAAAAGTAACACCCATGGGCCGGCAGAAAATTTTCTATCTACGGGCTCGGTGCTAGATGGTTTTCCAAGTTTGGGAGCGTGGCTCACGTATGCGTTGGGAAGCGAGTGCGAAAATCTTCCCGCGTATATTGCGCTTCCCGATCCTCGAGGCGTGCCCCAAAATGGCTCAAATAATTGGGGGCCCGGATTTTTGCCAGCGGCTTTTCAGGGCACGGTCATGAGTGCGAAGGAGCCGGTTCGCCATCTCAAATCGTTTGGAGTCGAGGCGGAAAATGATAAAGCTACAACCGAGATCTTGAAAAAGCTGAACCAACGCCATCTCGACAAGAACCCTGGTGATTCGAAATTAAATGCGCGTATTGCCAGCTATGAACTCGCAGCCCGTATGCAACTGGCGGTACCCGGCATCATGGATTTAAGTCAGGAACCTGAGCATGTGTTGCGCATGTATGGAGCTGACGACACGGTCAATCCACACAAAGCGGGATTTGCAAAGAACTGCATTATCGCGAGGCGATTGATTGAGCAAGGTGTCCGATTTGTGCAGCTGTTTAATGGCGCGTATGCAAGTGGCGGTGAGCTCAATTGGGATGGACACAACAAGCTCAAAGAGCAATACGATCGGCATGCGATGATCTTTGACCAACCTGCCGCAGCGTTGATTCGAGATCTTCGGCAGCGAGGACTTTTAGAGGATACACTGGTAGTGTGGTGTACTGAATTCGGAAGAATGCCGATGTTTCAAGCGGGTGCAGCGGGCCGCGATCACAACCCAGAGGGCTTTACTTGTTGGATGACCGGAGCGGGTGTGCGCGGCGGAATTAGTCATGGAGCGACCGATGAGTTAGGCTGGAAAGCGGTCGAACATATTCATCCACTTTATGATTTTAATGCAACCATTTTGCATCTTTTAGGGATTGATCATGAGCGTCTTACATTTCAGCACAATGGTATTGCACGTCGACTGACCAATGTGGAAGGGAATGTGATACGCGAGATTCTAATATAGGTATCAAGTATGGCTCTTATCGCCCTAGTGGGTGGAACAGTCGTTTTACCGGATCGACTCGTGCGAAACGGATGTGTGTTAAGCGCCCGAGGTAAAATTGTCGATGTGGGTGAAAACATCGACATCCCGAAAGAGGCGATAGTCGTTTCAGCCAAGGGGCGAATCGTCTCTCCTGGCTTTGTCGATTTGCATGTCCATGGCGGTGGCGGCGCGGACTTCATGGATGGAACGATCGAGGCGGTCCAAATGGGTTGTCGCAGTCATTTACGCCATGGAACAACTTCGATTTTCCCCACTACGACCACAGGTTCTGCGGCAGAAATACTGGCGATGATTCATGCATGTAAGGAATCAAAATATCCAACCATTCGCGGCATTCATTTGTACGGTCCCTATTTTGCGGAAAATAAAGTGGGCTGTCATGCGGTATCGGGGCGGCGGGATCCGTATCGTGAAGAGTATGAAAGTTATTTTGATACTGGGATGATTCGTATAGCCACCTGCGCTGCCGAGTTGTCCACGGCCGCTGAGTTTTATAAAGCTGCCCGTAAACGAAAATGCCTGATCACATGTGGGCACTCCAATGCATCATGGCGCGAGATGGAGGCTGCCTTTAAAGCGGGAATGCGGCATGTGGATCACTTCTGGTGCGCGATGAGTTCTGTACCGAGTATTCGGGATCGATTAGGTACTCCGATGCAAGCCAGTATGGCCGAGTTTGTGTTAATGCAACGCGAGATGAGTACTGAAGTGATCGCAGATGGAGAGCATTTAGCTAATGATCTATTGGAGTTTGCGTATCGAATGATTGGGCCAAAACGCTTGTGTTTAGTCACAGACAGCAA
This sequence comes from Pirellulaceae bacterium, assembly GCA_044359485.1. Taxonomy (GTDB): domain Bacteria; phylum Planctomycetota; class Planctomycetia; order Pirellulales; family Pirellulaceae; genus JAFLCP01. The sequence continues at coordinate 13,269 of JBIKMB010000004.1, forward strand.
TCGAGCTTTAGATATGCCTGTTGGCCGATATCGATTTGGAAATATCAACAGCGGGACATGGCTGGAGCATGATGGTAAAGTTGGGCGCGCCTTGACAGGTGGTTTGGCCAGCAGCGTTGTCGGTATGGATACGATGGTTGCCCACTTTAAGAGTGCCACGTCGGCAACTTTGCCGGAGGTAATACGCATGGCCAGTTTGACTCCGGCGGAGAGAGCCGGTATTGCGAAAAAATATGGAAGCATTGAGGTGGGCAAACAAGCGGATCTTCTCTTGCTGAATAAGGATCTCAGCATAGAAAAGGTCTTTCTGGCAGGTGTGGAGCAGACGGAGGTCGCTGTCAGATGATAAAGTTTGTGGCTTTCGCTTTCGCTAGGCCACAGGCGATAATCGCTGCCTAGTGAATCGTCTAAAGGGACTGCCTTTCGCTCAAGCCCAGTAGGACTGCCGAACTGTAGAGTATTGGATATCGGGCAGTTCGTACCCTGCAAAATCACAAGAAACAATTGTGCCGACTGGGCGCTAGGGGCTAAGGTGCTGAGAATACTACAAAAATGCGTCGTATGAGGAAGCGTTCTGCAGATTTTGGGGTTAGCGATTTTTCCACCGTAGGATGGTTCCATCGAGTAGCAGTAGTCCGAATAAGTCGGCAGATATAGGAAGCAAACGACATCCAGCTCGGCTACCCGTCTTTTCTGTGAGTCGAAGTTTGTAGCCGTGTTGGTTGCGTTCGTAAAGTTCCAAAGTATTTTCTGTCAGCGCGACCAACCTCCCTCCATGCAGAAATATCGCTTCATCATAACCAATTCCGCGCGATACAGCCTCCAGGCGTTGGCTATTGATGTGCCAACATTGAAGGTCATTGTTCGTCGAAACAAGCACTCTTGGCTGTAAATATGGCAAAGAGGGGCATAGATGGGTGATTGGTGCATCAAAAACATGAATCAGTTTTACGGTCGACTGGCTGACGGTGAGCAGCAAATTACCTAGAGCGATGAAGGGTTGTGATTCGACGGAGCAGATATGAACTTGATGTGCTTTGGGAGGGCCGTCCATACCGCTGATCAAGTCGTTTTCGATCAAGTGATGAAGCGGGCTGAAAAGATCATATGTCTTGGGTAATCCGTTGTGGTACGTGGTGAGTGATCGCATATCGCTGTTGATGGCCCAAAATTGTTGATCGATGGAGGAGGTAGCTTTGAGCATCTGTGGATAGGGTGACTCGCAAATCGACCATGCGGATTCCGTAACCGTGCGACGTAATTGACCGGGAGTAAGACCAACTTCAGTACCAAAAAAACTTACATACACCCTGGGATCATTTAAATTGTGGTTATAGAAAACAGTGGCATTGGAAGCGACCGCGCGGGATGAATTCGCGATAGTGACGAATTGCGCATTTTGGGGCTCGTCTTCTATTCTGCCGCATTCTGCTCGCGAAGCGATAAGTCGATTTGCCTTCCAGCCGATAGCCAGAACTTCTGAGCCAATCATAAGGGCATCGATATAAGCCGCATCGGTAAGTATTACTGGGGAACAAGTCGGCAAGGTAGGGCGAGTCGGTCTCGCTTCAATCACCGAGGCAGGTTTAATTTGGCTTGCACGATTGAGGAAGTGACGGGAATCCCTTTGCAAGTAAGGGTCGAGTGGATGGAGTGCCCGTAGGATTTCCATACGAGTTGCACGTTCAGAGGATGAAACAAATTGGATTCCATCTACAACGCTCAAGCGACATTGATCTTCCGCCGTCTTCTTGAGGGACTCAAGTGGATAATGATGAGCGAGATCGAGGCAAAGTCGCGCGAGCAGGTTTTGGTATTTAGGGTCATTGGCTAATTCGATGGCGGATTGAAAGCGTTCGAGTGCTTCCGTATGACGATCGGTTTGAGCTAGCCATTTAAATGCGAGAACCAGGGCTTCATAGGGTTGGTGGCCGTAGGGCCATTGTTGCCAAAGAATTTGTTCGGCGCGATCGCGGCGTCCTATTTTTCCATCAAGTAGTTCAGCGGCACCGAGGGCATCGTTCTGCATCAACGCGAAATCGACGCCTTTTTCATATGCATCTCGAGCGCGCTGTGGTTCATCGATTTTGATCCACATATCACCGGCAGCGACGAATTCATTCAACTTTTCGTACACCTCGGCCGCCGCTTCGAATTGAGCGGCTGCGATTAGGCATCGCGCCTGATCTCTAGGGCGATTAAGTACTTTAGCGTATAGGGTTGCAGCTTCTAGATACAACTTTCCGTTTTCCAAAACGACAGCCGCTTGAGCCATATCGCCGAGCAAATGAGAGTAGATGTATGAGGCCCGGCGATGGCGGCCTGCGGCAATTTCGCGACGCGCTTGCTCGTGATATGCTTCGGTCAATTTTTTGCGTAAATCTTCGCGAATATTCCAGGCATCGACTGGCCCTCCACCACCCGAGATGCTTTGAAAGGAAGATTCGATTTGACGTCTGTAAAGTTTGGTCCCTGGTGGGGCGATGCCACGGGGAGAATCGCCCTGAGTGCCACCCCCCACGGGAATCAAGAACGGCAAAGCTTTATCAGGATTTTTCGCCAGCAAACGAAGCAATTTGGCAATCTGATTATCGCGCTCTTCCTGGATGGAACGATCGAAAAGATTCTGTAAATAATTGATAAGGCTCGCTCCGGCAGATATTGGCGAACTTGTGGAGGGTGTCTCAGTCGAGGGAATCATCTTCCCAGGTGGAGTTTGAGCCTGTTGGGTTGGATAAGACTGTGGAGAGCTTGCCTGTTCTGCGTTGGCCTGTTTTGCGTTGGCCTGTTTAGGCCGCAGGACAGATGTGAGAAAATCAATGGCTCTCTTTTTTAGTGCAGAGGTAATACTCTTCGGTTTTAGGTCACCTTTCTCATCAATATCCATCAGTAGCGCAGCATTGCCACCAACAGGCTTAATCTCATTGGCGAAGATTTGTTTTTCATCGATAGAGCCAGAAATCGATATAGGTGGAAGACGATCTGGAATCGATTGTCGAGAGGGAGAGGAACGCCAGCGAATGGTGGTTCCGGTCGCCGATGGTAGTTTGAGCAACAGTTCTGGATGGATTTCATCGTCTGTTTCCAACCCGATGAGGCCGATTTGCGGCAGCCACACCAAGTCGCGGACAGTCAAGTCGCGTAGATGCTTATTCAGAGTGGCGTCGCAATTGCAAGGTGTAAGCTTGCTGTGAAGAGGCAAGAAAAGTTGCGTCCGCTGCTGGGCCACATAGGTAGTTAGGGGAATTGCTCCAAGAGGAATGATGGAGGATCGGGGTCGCGACATGGCCAACTGAGGAGTTGGACTAGAATCAAAAAGGGCGATGAGTCCAGAGGCAGTTGCATCATGGATAGAGCTGGGTGCGAGATAAAATCTTGTTGAAACGGCCCGAGCTCCAAGCGACGCAAGAGCCTGTAACCAAGCGGCATTATCGACGTTTGGCAGAAACCAACCGGTGATTTTGTGAGGTTGCGGGATCGCATCGGTATATAAAAGTCGAACGTCTACATGCAGCATTGTTCGATAAATCCTTTAAACCAGTCGCTTATAGCAAGAGATGGTTTCGATGTAGCTTGTGCGGTGAAAAAACTTGGGCCAAAAAGTTCGCCCTTACTAAACCAACCAGCAGTTGTATTTTGCAGCAGCATTAAGGACAGTTCGACGCCATCGGCATCGCGCAGGTGTAGTAGTCCGCGAGAATCGAGCCAAATAGTGCATCGTCCCAACTCCGCGCGGCTTAGACGCCATCGCCTTCGAACAGCCTCGCTGTGGGGCACGACATCGACAAAAGGAATCAGATTTAAAGCGTTCCTTGGATCGCGAAAGTATTGCAGAGAAAAATTCTGATCCATGATTCGCAATAAATAAACCTCGTTTTGATTCTGGCTGAGGAGCAAGCCATCTTGATGGACACCAATAGTATTAAATCTGGATCTGACGTTGTGACCCGCTGGCCTTTGAAGAGCGGAGCGATCGAAAGAGCGAATGGCTTCTTCGGGGGAGATTCTGGAATGAGATAGTGTTCGATTCGATAAAAAGAATGAAATCGCCAGTTCTTTTTTGCCTGCGATATCGGGAGAAAAGCCGGAGGTCTTTTCCACTTTGGTGATGGTAATGAGGGCTACGGTGTGATCGTGATTGTAATCGATGAAGTTTGGCTGGCTTGTAGAAATGATTTGGCGACCGGTCGAAGTTTCTGGTTCGTCGGTTCCGGTAAAGCGTTTTGTCCAGAGGAAATCGGCAGCGACCGCAATTGGCCCCGAGGGAGAGCGAAGGACGACACCTATTGGAAAATTGCATTTTCCGAGATGGCGCCAAACAAAAGATTGATTTACAACGTCAGCGATCAAGAGATCTCGATCACCGAAAAAGGGACCGCCGAGGTGTCGCTGGCGTATGGGGGTTTGTGTTAGGATCATTCCATTACGTGGGTTGATCAAATCCAGTTGGCTACCAACACGATGCAGCAGACCTTGATCGAAATAATATTTTACGATCTTGTGGGGGTCGGAATCCGGTTGGATCATTTTGTACTGGATACCATCAGACAGTGAGGCGGTCACAAGATAATGGACCAATTCGGATTTAGAACCTCCGTGGTACGCGATAACCATGTGAATCGAATCGTTGGATGGTGTTGTCGCCGCGAGTACATCGGCAGCGGGAACCGAGCCTAAGTCGATACAACCATAATCGGGTGTGTTAAAACAGAGAAGTCGATAGTTATGGGTGATGAGCCAGGCACCAGGTTTCGGATCGTTTTCAAAAACCTTCATATAAGGTGCGGTTAGATCGCACGGGAATCGAAGCGGGCTGCATTTGTAGCGAACGAACTGGGGTAGGTGGGACGTAGATACATTTTTCTGCAGCCGTTTGGTCGGTTTGAGTTGCACTTTTTTCCAGACCGATTCTCCCCGAGTGGTGTGCTCGCGTATCTCGACCCAGCTTTTGGGTTCAATCACGGCGAGTAAATAGGGAGTTGGTAGCAATTTCAGTTTGTCGCGGAAGTTGGGATCTTTGGCGGTAGCTGCGGTTACAATGACCAAGGGTTCTGAAAAGTTTTCTTTTTCGCGATCATATTTTTGAATGAGTAATTCAATTGCCGAACCGGGGTGAGTAGCGGTATGCAATCTCTCTAACGCGTCGGTAAGACCTTCGAGTGTAGAGAAGTTTTCGTTGAATATTTGATTTCCTGCCAGCGTATTGACTCTCACTTTAACGCCTTTTTTTTCTTCTGCAGCGGCTGTAGCCAGAGCGAATGCCAGCATCGTTATTCGCTGTTCACCCCAGCAACGAATGCCGTTTTCAATCCAAATATCTCGGGTATGAGGAGAGGATTTTGGTGGAGATTCATGGCGTAGGTAGAGGGCTTGGCCGGTTGCGATACGCGCGATGAGAGTATCTGGGTCGGCGGCTAATTCCGAGATTAGCAGTCGCTCGGGGTTACCGCGGTTGGATACATCGCTGACTCCTCCGATCTGTAAATCGTCAGGCTCACTTGGTTTTCTGGGTAGTGAGATCAGGAGGGACAAATCCCAGGCGAGGGTTGCGACCCATCCTGGATCATCCGTATGGGCTTGCTGTAACAGTTGATCGAGTAATCGCTGTATGGGATCTTTGAGTTGGATCGAATCATGCGGAGACCGTAATTCATCTGTGGAATCAAGACCCGTTTTCAAGCGATCTTGGATGGCCTTTTCATCGATGGTAAGAAGCGAGGCGTACTCGAGGGCTTGTAGGGCTTTTTTGGACTGGTAGGTCGACACGTTTTCGTGCGAAAACTCAATATTAGGGCGTTCACTGGCTGTGATGTTAAGCCACTCGATTGCAACGGGAGAATCTTTCTCATCGATTTCTAACCAACTATGGGGAAAGTCTTCCCAGATCTCTGCCATAAACGCTCCCTGAGCGTTTACGCCTTTGCGCAATCTGGCGGATAGTTTACCGAGTGATTCTAGCCAATCGACGATATGGGAATCTGGAGCTTTCGAATTAAATTGTTTGGGAATTGAATTTCGGAGCAGATGGACACGCTGGGTCGATTGACGCTTATTCCAGCCTTTGGTGAGTGCATCGGATACGAATAGGATAGCGGTCAGAGAGGGTAGGCCTCTGAGTTCACGGAGCAAGATTTTGCAGAGTGCGGCCGCATTGGAGGCGAGCATAATGGTTTCGCCGGTATCGCTCCAGACGATGACATCACCGCGATCGCGGTATGTCCAAAGTTCGGAGTTGGGGCTATCCAAGTACATTAAGGGCACGGTGTTCATATCAGGAATTCCGGGGGTTCTCCTCGAACATGGCCCTCAGCGCTGCTCGCGAAAGGGGTATAAACTGTTGCTGAGGAATGATGGAGAATCCGAGATCGAGTGTCCATAAAAGCCATTGATTCTTGGCTAGGCCGAAGGATTTTTCGACTAATGAGACATCAAGTGCAGGCACCCAGCAGTAGCCTACAGGGACAAAAACGGGGCCAATTCGGTAGAAGAATTGACACGGAATGGGAGGTAATGGTTTACCGATGATAAAGACAAGTGAACGATTGGGTTTGTGGTCCGATGGTGTGTCCTGATAGGTAAGATCGGCGACACAGAATTTTAAGGGTGACAGTCTGGTGTGTGGTGCGCCGCTGAGCCACGGTAACAGGGAAGTCGGATCGTAGAGGGCTGCTTCGGCATCGCGTTCACTTCCACCCCGTTTCAGAGTCCAGGTATCCATCTGTTGGATTTGAAGCCGACCAGCGAGCAATGCTTTTGGAAGCTGTACTTCGACATATTCTTTGAGGGGCATCCATTGGAGATTTGGGAGAGTTTTTGAGGCAACTGTTTCACCATCGCGAATCAATTGAGTGCCGGAGTGGCTGAAGAAATGCTCAGCGGGAATATTGACTGCCGCTTTGCGGCATAATTCATGGTCAGCTGAGTAGCGAAGCCAGCAATCGTTAGAGTCGACAGCAATAGAAAAGGGGAACTCGAGCAGAGGGCCGATACAAGATTCGGTGTCGGCGCGTGAAATTCGAAGAAATCGATGAACAATTTTGGCCGCGATAGAGTTTGACATAAACGATTACTAGCTTGGTTGAAATTTGCGGCGGATATCTTGGATTATTTGGCGAAGATGTTCTCGAGCTGATTCATGTTGTACCCATTCGACCCGAGCGGCCAGAAGTGAGAGACTATCGCTGATTTGGTTGGGTGATTGGGAATTAGCAACGTTCTCGATGGAGCGGCGGAGCATTTCCGGATCGGGACCTCGATCGGGATTGGCCAAGGGATGTTCATGTAAATCGTGTGCATCATTCTTTGGCGCGAACTTATCGATCACAGATTGGACGTGGCTATGCAGCATTTCTATTTGGGCGGGAGTATCCCATATCATGCGGATTGGCCAGAGGTCGGAAACGATAGCGGTGGTTCTACCTGAAAGAACAGCGCTTGCGGCGATAACGCGTTGTAAACGGACGGCGCGTCGATCGCTTATCGCCATACCAGCTTGGCGGAGTTGTTTGATCACTTCAATTAGAGCGGTTCGAATGGGAGTGAGATTTATTTCAAGTATTGCCGCTTGCAGTTGTCGTATGGCATTCACGGAAAGGCTCGAGGTGGCTGGAACCTTATGTTCGCGAGCGCGCCCCGCGTCGAGAACATCGCCGAGTTGTTCTGAATCTACATTATCGCAATGTACGCGAAGCAGGAAACGATCGAAGAGTGCTTGGAGCGCGTCATCTTCTGGGAGGCGGTTGCTGGCGCCGATGGTGATCAGCATAGGTAGCAGCGTTTTTTCCCGTCCGCGTCGAAACACTCGTTCGTTGAGAGCAGCGAGTAGACTGTTCAGGACCGCGCTGTTTGCATTGAGCAGTTCGTCAAGAAACACGAAATCTGCTTCTGGCAACATACCTTCGGTGTTGGTGATTAGTTCGCCTTCGCGCAGACGGCGCAGATCGAACGGTCCGAACAGTTCGCTCGGTTCGGTGAAGCGAGTTAGAAGGTAGTCAAAGGAGCGGCCGTTGAGGCGGGCTGCGAGTTCATGGACCAGCGCGCTTTTACCGGTGCCTGGTGGTCCGAGTAAAAATGTATTTTCGCCGGCGACGAGGGATAGTCCGAGTATTTCTATGATTTCATCTTTACCGATCAAGACAGACTTAATGGGTTCAAGAACTTCGGTACGCAGTGCGGCTGCGAAGGGTAACCAGGTTTCGTTCAAGCTCTTCCCCTTTCAATGGATAGTTGGTGGCATAGCGATGTGGGATTGGTAATGTTTCGTTACGAGCGGGTGTCGTGAGTGGAGTGCGTCACCGCGAACGGAAAGTCGATCAAGAAGCATATGTCGCATACATGGATTGCTAAGCAGCAGTTCGATCTTCTTTTCTTGCCAGTCGGCGGTAGTGCCAATGGACGAATAGGGCCAGCGAGCACCGATTTGGATGAGTGTTGCGATAAGCCGATCATTGCTGGCAGCGGCAGAAGTTTTACGAACAAGATCTGCTAGGAATCGGAGACCTAAATCGACGGACCAATGATGATCGATGACTAGACCGCTGGGTTCGAGAGCTGATAAGTCATTAGGAATATCGGTGCGCGAATCCAAGCGATTGACAAGCGTTCTGCAGCTCCACTGCAGAACGGCGAGGCTCCAGAGAGCGGCTTGGTAATCGAGTGGAGGTGGTTGATAAGGGGCGTCATCGCGCAGAATAAGGTCTACATCGCGGATTAAAGAAAGGGTTGAGTCTTGATCTTCGGAGGAAGGCGTTTCAAAGAAATCTAGCTTGATATTTTCTTGAGAGAATAAAGAAAGGCAAAATGAGTATGAGACGGTTGGGGGCATCGGAATACGTTTCGAACTTGTGCCTAAATGGATGATGCGGATGTTTGTGTGGACATTGTGGATTTTTAAGCGAGGCATTCTGTGATAATGTTACCGTGATCGATGTCGAGTCGTCGTCTACCTGGAACTTCGAGGAGTCTGGAATTCAGGCCCAAGAGGTGTAATACGGTAGCGTGTAGATCGGTGACATAGTGTCCATTGCCCAGGGCATGGTAGCCGAGTTCATCGGTTTCTCCGTGTACAAAACCACGTTTCATCCCAGCTCCGGCTAACCAGATCGTGAATCCATTGGGATGATGATCTCTTCCATCGATGCCTCCTCCTCTTCGTTCTAAGCCTGGTGTACGCCCGAATTCCGTGCAAAAGACGACCAACGTTTCATCCATTAGGCCGCGTTGCTTCAAGTCTTGCAGTAAACCGGCGGTGGGTAGATCGACCGAGGCGCACAATTTGCTGTGGTTTTCTCTAAGTTTTTGATGGGAGTCCCAGGTGCCGTAGGCAGAGGGGAATACTTGTACAAAGCGAACACCTTGTTCTATAAGACGGCGAGCGACCAGCAAGCGTTCACCGGCGATTTTGGTCGACTCATGGTCGATACCGTAGAGTCGGCGGGTGGATTCGGTTTCATCGCTGAAGTTTACTGCGGTGGGGACAGCGGCTTGCATGCGATAGGCGAGTTCATATGCGCGGATTCGGGCGGTCAATTCTTTGTCGTCGGGATATTCAAGAGCGGCCAGTCCATTGAGTCGATGGATCAGTTCGAATTCTTGAGCTTGTTGGATTTCTGTTTGATTACCGAATCGTTGGCCGAATGGCAAGGGATTTTTGGGGTCCAGCGCGATGGGGACGCCGGAATATTGGGGCCCGAGATAAGAGGAGTCGATCGATTGTCGCGTATCTGAGCGGGTGGGGCCGCCGAGGACAACATATTTGGGGAGATTGTCATTGAAGGAGCCGAGGCCGTACGTTGCCCAGGCTCCGATGCTGGGTTGGGGTTCATCGAGGCGATGTCTTCCTGTGTGGATTTGGTTTTCGGCAGCATGATCGTTATCCGTGGTCCACATGTTGCGGACGAAACAGATATCATCCACTTGTTTTGAAAGATATGGCCACCAATCGGTAATTTCGATTCCGTTTTCACCATGTTTGCGAAAACCGACTTGCATGGGGTAGATGGTGGGATAAACATCGCGAACATTGATTTCTTCGGCGGGGACCGAGCGAAAGCGTTTTTTATGTAGGGGTGAATGGACGGGGTTATCGAAGGGCGTTTTATCAAAGGTGAGACCGGCGTATTTGTTGAGTGCAGGTTTAGGATCAAATGTTTCGAGATGACTGTAGCCGCCGGAGAGAAAAATCCAAATGACCGATTTGACTCTTGGAGTTAGAGTGAGCCGCGGGTTTGTATCTGCGAGCGTACGGCGATCTTGGGCAAGCATCGAGCCGAGAATCATGCCGGTGAAGCCTAGTCCATGATCTGCGAGAAAGGCTCGGCGCGAGCGCTTGGGCTGTGCTGAGTTTGCTTGGGCTGAGTTTGCTTGGGCTGAGTTTGCTTGGCCTGAGTTTGCTTGGCCTGTATTTGATTGACCCGTATTTGATTGACCCGTATTTGATTGGAGGCTGTCCGTGTGGCTCATGAGTTGACTCAGCGAATGGTGATGAAGTCATTATGGTTAAAAAGGACGCGCAGCAGGCTGGGATAGCGAGTGGAGGTTTCAGCGGTTGTTGGTGTGAGTTCGCTGGCTGACGAATTTGTTTGGGCGAGGAAATGGATGCAGTGAATTAATTCATCGTGATTGGGTGGGCGGCCGAGAATCGATTGAAAGGCGAGTCGTACATAGTTGGCGGGTTGGTCATTTTTGGGTAGTTGGTTTTGGATTTTGTTATGAAGCAAGTCGGCCACATTGTGGACCAATGGGCTATTGGTGAGTGTTAAAGCTTGTTGTGGAATAATGGTTCGAGTACGGCGATAGCAGTCTGCGGGATCTGGTCCATCGAAGAGTTGTCCGATGGGACTTTTTCCATCTTCTTCGGGTTGGCAGCAGTAGTAGAGCGATCTGCGGAATGTTGTGAAGGAGGTATTGTTTTCCAATTCTTGACCGCCGAGTTGTCGATCTAGGGAGTCAGCGATATGCAGGAGTGAATCGCGGATTACTTCGGCTTCCATGCGTCCTGTGTTCATGCGCCAGTAGAGATCATTTTCGGGATCGATTTGAAGAGCTGCGGGATTGAGCGAGGCTGACGAGCGTTGGAAGGCTTGGCTGGTGACAATGAGATAGTGGATTTTTTTCATGCTCCAGTTGGATTGGATTAATTCCGAGGCGAGCCAGTTGAGAAGATGAAGCTGTTTGGGTGATGGGGAGCTTCGGCCAAAATCGAAGACACTGGGAACCAGTGGTTTGTGGAAATGTCTCATCCAAATGTGGTTGACGGCCACTCTGGCGGTGAGGGGATTGTTGGGGTGGGTGATCCACTGGGCGAGTGCCTTTCGTCGACCTGTGCTGACGTTGGGATAAGTGCGAGTGAGAGGTTGATAGTTTTCGGATGCGGGGAGTTGAGCGGAAGCTCGGGCTTTTTGAGTTGCAGCTAGGGTTTGTGTCCAGTGGTTGGTTGCAGTTTGGATTTCGGCATCTCGTTTGGGATCATCGGTCGATTTAGCTTCGCATTCGGCGAGGGAAAGTTCAGCGGTCAGGAGGCGGGCTTCATGGGAGTGTAGGTCGGCGAGTCGCTGTACTTGATTTGCTTGGACTGCGGCGTTTGGGTTGGGAGTGGATAGTGGATGGGGTGAGGTTTGCGCGTACTTTTGTTGATCGGCTTGGATGGTAGCCAGTAGGGAATCCAGCTCGGTTTGTGCGGAGCGCAGAGAGGCTTCAGCGGATCGGAGTCGAAGATTGTGGAGTGAGGCGATACGGCGAAGTTGATCTAATTCTTTTTTGTGGGCCAACGAGTTTATTGAAGGAATGGAGTCAACGATGCGAGAGTCAGCGGGAGGTAGGCTGAAGGAGAGAGATTGCCAATGGTCTGAGGGGATGATGTCGGCGTTTAGGGCGAAGTTAGGTGGTTCAAAGTCTAATAGCAAAAGGGTTTGGTTGGATTGGTCTGGTTGATGGCTGAGTGTAGTAAGGGCGATGTTATCGATTGCGGCAAGGGCACCTGGTCGCGCATCGAAGAGGATACCTTTGGTCAGATCTTTGTGAGGGTTCCATTGATTCAGTGCGATAGGAATGTTGGTGACGATGTCATTGCCGCTGGGGAGTGATTGAATCGTGAGAAGGCATTCGTCTTTCTTAATGTCGATATGGAGTTGGACATGAAATCGATTGTGGGTTTTGGAGGTATCGAATGTGGCGACGACAAATTCTTGGAAGCTTTGAGGTTGATAAGCGCGGATTTCGCCTTTTTCGAAACCGACGAATGAGGCAGTGAGTCCTTGGGTGTTATCGCGAGTGAGTTGAAAGTTGAAGTGTGACTGGGAGAGGATGGCGACATCGAAAGAGATTTGTGCAAGTTCGATAGGTTCCAAAACTTCGGGTAAGGAGCGAAAGATCATTCGTCGTCCGGCGAGTGCGTTGAGGAGTAGCGAGTGGTAGCCTACCAGGGGTTGCTGATCGGGGGCGGACGGGTTAGGTGGGTTTTCGGCGAGGTACTTTTGTTCGGCGAGTTGCAATTTGTTTTGGGCTTGTTGATGGGTTGGACTTTGGAGTGAAGTTTGGTATGCGGCTTGTGCGGCGACGAGTTTTTCTTCGGCTTGGCGAATGTTTTGTTCGCAGGAGTTACGTAGGGCGGTTTGAAGATCGGGATTGAGTCCGGGATAGAAGGCTATGGGGGGCAGAGTTAGCGTTTCAATGGAGGATGGGAAGAATTCGGTGAGGAAGCTTGGGACGCCGGGCGTGATGGGGCGGTGAGACGAGTCGCGATTTCTTTCGTCGCCATTGGTGTAGAAGAATGTTGGCGCGTTTGGATTTTTATCATAGATGCTCACGATTCCGAGCCGTTGAACTTTGCGTAAGGTGCTGTATTCATATTCTTGAAAAGGACCGGGGTCGGGTTGTCCGGGGATTTGATCTTGTCGGATGCCGATCGTTTCGAAGCAGGCGCGAAGGCGGAAGTAGTCTTCTTGGGAGATTGGATCGTATTTATGGTCATGGCAATGAGCGCATTGAAACGTTAATCCGAGAAAAGCTTTGCTGGTGTGTTCGACATTGCTTCGCATCCAATCGTTTGGATTGAGGGCATACCAGTTTCGGATTAGAAATCCAGTTGCGACGGCGGAGCTAGGGTCACCGGGGTTAAATTCGTCGGCGGCTAGCATTTCGCGGATCATTTGATCGTAGCCGGTGTCTTGGTTTAAGGAGCGAACGATCCAGTCTCTCCAGTGCCAGATTTGGGGTGCGCTGTTCCAGACGTCGGGGACATAACGTCTTCCGAACCAATCGGCGTATCTCCAGACATCCATCCAGTGTCGTGCCCAGCGTTCGCCATATTGGGGCGAGTCGAGGAGGCGAGTGGCAACCTTTTCGTAGGCATCGGGAGAGGTATCGTCAAGAAAATCTTGAAGTTGTTGAGGGGACGGTGGGACACCGATGAGATCGAGATAAAGGCGTCGAAGTCGGTGGGTTGGCTCGGCGATGGGGTGAGGGGTAAGGTTATGTTTTGCGAGTTCGGAGGCGAGTAGGAGGTCGATTGGGTTGGAGAGCGTAGAGGCGGGATTGGGAGGAGATGTGATGATTGGGGGAGTGATCGGCTGAAAGGCCCAGTGGTCCGATGGAGTGGGTTCGGGGAGATCGAGGATGGGTTTTTGGGCGCCGTTGGAAATCCATATTTTGATGGTTTCGATTTGTGCTGAGGTTATCGCATGCCCTTCGGGCGGCATGCGAGTGGTGAGATCGGTGGCTGAGATTCGCAGGAGGAGTGGGCTGTTTTCTGGTTGATTGGGAATTACGGCGGGGCCGCTGTCTCCACCTAGGAGGATAGCGATAGCCGTATCGAGACGCAGATTTGCTGCTTGCTTTAAAGCGCCGTGGCAAGCGAAGCAGCGTTCTTTGAGCAAGGGTCTAATCGATTGATTGAAGGTATCGAGCTGTGGCTGTTGGGGGGCAGCGATAAGCGGTGCGGAGAGTCCTAGAATCAGGAATAGCAAAAGGATTTTGGGCAAGATGCTGAGGCGGGAGGTGGGCCAGGGCATAATTCTCTCCGGTCACTTTTGGGGATCGAAGAAGCGGAATGAGAAGATGTCGGCTTCTTGCATAACGAAGCGTAGGCGAACAATTTTTTGTTCGAGCGTTTTAAGGGAGGGTTTGTTTTTCCATTGATAGGCGTGGTTGATGGAGTCACCGACAAGTGGTGGAGCGTCATTGAGAGAGAAGCCGGGGATGGGGACGCCGGATTCATCTTGGATTTCGATGCGGATATTACCACCGGCGCTGGTGGAATAATTGATTTCCAATTCTGAACCAGTGAAAGAAAGCGGCTTCGAGAGCATTTCGCCTGGATCGGGTCCCGTATGAAGTGAAGCAAAGCCATCCAATCGCATGGTGAAGCGGCGAAAGGGCGTCGCGTAAAGGGACATTTCGGTGTCGGAAGTTTGCACAATATTCCAAGCGGCGTAATTGGATCGATTTCCCCAGCGATTGGGATCGAGGCCTGGTCGAATCCATGCTTCTCGAAAAGTTCTATCGAATTGGGCGGGGCCACGAGCGGACATTAGGAGGATATCGGTGCTTTCGCCGCGATCTGGGTGAAAGCGAGTTGGAGTGGCGATATAGATGTGGGGTGCGCGGAAATAGGGATGTGTCAGCGTGGTGTAGAGATGTTCGCCGGGCAGGTTGGGTTTGAGTGCGATCGGTTCGCTCCAGTGGATGAAATCTATGGATTCGGTGCGGCAGACGCTGCGCAGTTTTTGGTCCAGAAAGTGGCGGAAGTAGCAGACGTAGCGTTTTTCGGATTCGGACCAAAAGGAGACATTTTGGGAGTCGAAAGCGTACTCTTTGACATATTGGATGACTGGCGCGGATTGGAGTTTGGTCCAGCGGATGCCATCGGGAGACGTGAAGGCAACGAGGCCGGACTTAACGGTTCCTGCTAGAGCTTTGTAGCGGTGTTCTGGGGGCGCGTCGGGGTTGAGATCGAGAAAAGGGGCGAAGTTATGAGAGAATGGGGGTTCATTCAGAATAACGTTATTGTTTTTGTTGCCATCGATTTCGATCAACCCGAGATTCGGGCGTGTCCAGTGAATGCCATCGGTGCTTTCGCAGTAGCGTGTGACTTCGGTTGAGTCGCCGTCGAATTTCGCTCCGCGACCATCGCGGGTGTAGAGTCGAAAGCCATTGTCATCTTTGATGATGGTGCCATATTCCAGAGGGTTTGCTGGCTGGGACATGGTGGGAGCGAGTTGAGGTGGGTGGAGTTGGAGTGTGGCGTTGGAGAGTCGATCGACGAGATAGTGGTCGATGAAGAGTTCTCGTCGCGATTGGATTGGAACAGCACTCTCTTGCGCATAAACCGTAAGGCACATCACCAGCCACAAGCCACACGAGGACAGGCCACACGAGGACAGGCACGGCTTCCACCGCCAACGCGCGGACATCCCATGCGTGTCTGCCGCCGCTCGCCGCACCAGGACAGGCGTTACAGCATGGAGAGAAACAGCGGTACGCGTGCGCGAGGACAGGAGTTGTGAGAGCAATCGCATTTTGGGGAATGAGTTAAAAAAGGTTGAGTGAGCAACAGTGGGCCAATACGCCTGCCTATCGAGTGATCGATGATATCACCTACAAAGCAAAAACGAAAAAGAAAAGGTGTTGTTTACTTCGGGTTGCCTCAAAATGAGGGTCTACATGCTTTGTGTTGAGTTCTCTTCAACACGAAGCCGAGCCAGACAGGTAACACTTGATGGCCGAGCCATAGGATTGTGTACAAAAAATAAATGAATTTATGTATTGTAACTATTGAAAAATAATGTTTTCTTGTATATATATGATCAAAGAGATGCTTTAAGTCGATTTTAGGTAGGTGATATTTGACGGAGACGACCGGTGCTTTAGTGGTGGAACCCAATATGACAATGGCGCGAAGCAAATTGGTTAATTATGACGATACGAGGTGGTATCACTGCATCAGCAAGATTGCTAGAGGCCTAGCGTTGCTTGAGAGGCATGGTCCTAGTTTGAAAAGCCGAATTGTCTCTGAAACTCGGCGGCTTTCAAGAATTTTTGCAATTAAGGTTGGCGGACATTCAATCATGGGAACGCATTTCCATCTACTGTTACGAGTAGAGGTGGAGCAAGCATTGTCTTGGAGTGCGCGAGAAGTTGTTAAAAGGTGGACGCTGCTCTGCCGACCGAAAAATAAAAAACGTGAACCATTGAAGGGGCTTGAGCTGCAATTTTGGATTGATGAGAAAGCTAAGGATGGTGATTACGTAGCGGAACAAAGAAAGCGACTCATGGACTTAGGTTGGTTTCATCGGTTCCTGAAGCAGCCTTTATCTGTTCATGTTAATAGATTGGAAGGGTGTTCGGGTACTTTGTTCCAGGGGCGTTTTAAGTCCATCGCTGTAATGGGCTTTCAGGCGTTGCTCAACGTTGCAATTTACATTGATTTAAATCCTGTCGCAGCTGGGATCGTCGCAGTTCCCGAGCAAGGTATTCACACCTCTTTCCGACTGAGGTTTGAAAATGCAATTCGTTGTTCGCTTTTTCCTGAAATGATCGATCGATTTGTAAATTGTATTTCAGATACGGAAGATAGTTTCGATGTGGAGAAAACACTTTGGCTTCTTCCGATCGAGAATCGTCCTGAAAACGGAGATAGCCAGGGTATGTTTGATGGTTTGACGTTGGTTCATTACATGATTTTGGTAGATGAAGCAGGGCGAATACCGCGAGAAGGGAAGGCATCGATATCCGATGCTGCAGCAGCCATCTTAGAGAGATTGGGATTAAAGCATTCGAAATGGGTTAAGCAACAGCAGAAGCTTGCCACGGGTAATTCTCGAGGGCATTATCTGGCATCTAGCAGAGAGGATCTCCGAGTGCTTGCCAAACGGCAAGGAAGAAGAAGTTTAGTTAATCTCGGCGGGTGCCCTTGTTGAGGCCATCCTTTGGAATTTGGGAGCGTTGAAAGTACCGATTACTTCAATTTTTGATGTTTGATTGAGAGGCGAGGCATCTTTTAGTTGTGTCATGCATTCTGCAGGCCAACGCATAGCTCATCAGCTACCTCTTTTCTAGCCGGCACGCGTCGGTTTTCCTGTTCTCCCTCGCTATTGTCTCAATTGTCTCAATCTTTTGCTTGTGCTCAGCCAATCTGGGCTGAAATGTGGCAAGCGGTTGGCGAAATTTATCTTTTCAGAGCGGTTTTTTGTGCTTTCGTTGGGCGGGTTTCTAGAGTTTGGGACAGGCGTCGGTTTTTGCGTCAGAGATTACGGGGCAGACATGGTATCAATGGTTTCAGGCATGGGCATGGCATGGACAGGCTGTATTAAGAGTAGGGATGGAAAGCCACCAGTAAGGGGTATAGAGGTGAGAGGAAAGAAAATTCCGAATGAGGGTAGAATCATTAAGGGGGAAATTGTTACCATAAAGACGCTTTGGTACCGGGGCTGTTCTTTGTTGTGCGGTCTCTGGACCGATTTTTTAATGTGAGTCTTCTCATGCAGTATGCATTTCGTCTTGCCGAATTGTTGGGTCACACACCGGACCGGCGCAAGAGGCCAGGCACGATCAAGGCGATTGTCGAATACACAGGTTTGGATCGACATCAAGTAGCTGCGTTGTTGAAGAACGAAGCTAAGTATATTCCTATTGAGGCTTTATCGCGGTTGTGTGATTATCTGGTGGAGCATGGTTATGCGACTGCAGATCAGTTGCCAGGCGCGCTCTTTGCGGTGAAGCCTGAGCACTTTTGGGAATTGTTGGCGAGGCGGAAGCGATTAGAGATTTGTGTTGGTGTTAGAAGGCAGGACGCCGAGGACTCTCCGGGGACAGCTTGGGTTGTAGCTTCGGATTCCGTACTTTTGGGAGAAGTGCTCAACGGGGTTTCGACGCTAGGTGGGACAGCCAAGCATATTCAAACGACGGCGAAACCGATGGGACATTCGCGGGGCCTGCCCCCGCATCCGGAGCACTTGAAGCAAAGTTTGGTGTGGAGTCCGGGACAGGTGCCGGAGACGGAGGCGAGACAGAGAGCGGCGTCGACTTACCAGGACTTTTGCCAGACCGATGGTGATAAAGCGTTGGTGTGTGTGGGGAGTGTAAAGAGCAACCCGGTCGTTGAGTTGACGCTAGCGGAAACCTTTGGTTCCACACCGTTTCATAGTGAAGATGATGTGGCTAATCCGAGCGATCGCAAGATCCCATTTTTCTTGCGTTACCGCGAACGGGATCCGCATCCGCCATCCAACTCAGCAGGCCTCAAATTGAGTGTTAGCAGCAAGAGCATGGAGCCAGGAATCTACTACGAGCAGAAGGATGGTTCCTGGGCTTATGCGGGTGGCAATCGACACGGCGAAGATGTGGCTTTGGTGTTCTACATTTATCGAGAGTCGCTAGGGCGATTAGATATGGTGCTCAGCGGATTTTCTGGAAAGGCGACCCGTTATCTCGCTCGAACGTTGGCTTCGCGGGCTGAAGATTTTTGGCCACCGATTTTTAGTGAGAACTATCTCCAGGTCGGCGCTTTTATCGTTCAGTACAAGCAGTATGAGGATGCTGGGGAAGAAGGGCCAACGGATATTTTGCGCACAGACTTGGTGGCTGCCACAAATGTTATTCCTATCCCAGCCGAGGCGATCGCTCGACGACTTAATCGTTAACATTTCGATTGTGCGAAGGTCGTGGTCTTTGGTATTTCTTCCTTCCAATCCAAGCGGGGGCTGATGCCATGTTGGTATCGACCGAGTTCGCATCATCCATTTCATTCACGAATTCATTTCGACGTTTTTTTGGTCAACGCCAGCCTGCTTTGGTTGGTAGTATTGGCACCCTACTGATCTTGCTGTGCTTGCTTGCTGTCGGTCGTTGCGCACTTGCGCAGCAGTCTGCCGACATGGGCTCAGAAGCCTATTTGGATCGATCCATCCTTCCATTGATCGAAAAGGCATTGAAGGATGGGGAAATGGCAGGCTGTGTTATTGCGATTCTGCATCGGGATGAGGTCATCTACGAAAAAGCTTTTGGTTCACGGCAAATAGAGCCATTCCGGGTACCAATGACGGTGGATGCTGTTTTCGATCTAGCTTCGCTCACCAAGCCGATAGCGACTGCGACCAGTATCATGCATTTGATCGAGACGGAAAAGATTGCTCTCGATGATCCCGTGTCCAAACATATCCCAGAGTTTGGAACACAGGGAAAAGAAGCTATCACCATTCGTCATTTGCTCGTTCATACCAGCGGTCTGATTCCCGATAATAGTCTCAAAGACTATGTCGGTTCGCGGCCAGAAATGCTCAGCAAGATTTGGAACCTTCCGCTGAATTATCCCATCGAATCGGACTTTCGATATTCCGATGTTGGCTTTATCGTGTTGGGTGAGCTAGTCGAGCGGAAATCGGGTCTTAACGTGCATCAATACTCACAGCAGCATATTTTCCAGCCGCTGGAAATGACTGAAACCAGTTTTACTCCTGCCAATGACTTGCGGCAGAGGGCAGTAGCTACGGAAAAAAGAGAGGATCAATGGATAGTTGGAGAAGTTCATGACCCGCGAGCCCACGCGCTTGGAGGGATTGCTGGCCACGCGGGTCTCTTCAGCACCGCTCGCGATTTGGTGCGTTACTCCAGAATGATCCTAAACAACGGAGTCTTAAATAAAACACAAGTTTTGCGCCCGACGACAATTGCTCAAATGGCGAGCGCATTCGCGGTACCTCGCGGGTATCGCGGTCTTGGTTGGGACAAACGCTCGGGCTATTCTTCTAACCGCGGCGAATCGATGAGCTCAAAAGCGATTGGACATGGAGGATTCACGGGGACGGCCATTTGGATCGATCCAGAGTTTGATTTAGCTGTAATTTTCTTGAGTAGTCGGTTACATCCAGATGGAAAGGGGACAGTCAATCCGCTGGCTGGCGTGATTGGGACTATTGCTGTGAATTTTGCGAAATATCAAACTTCGCGAAGCAAAACAGAGTCCCCAAGAAGCGAAGTTCTATGCGGTATCGATGTTCTGGTGCGCGATCAATTTAAGTCGCTGGCTGGAGCAAAGGTTGGACTGATCACCAATCAAACAGGTCAATCTCGAGATGGTAAACCTACGGCAACCCTGATTCATCAAGCTCCCAATGTCTCTTTGAAGGCGATATTTAGCCCCGAGCATGGATTGCAGGGAAAGCTTGATCAAGCGAATATCGCCGATGATAAGGACCCTGCAACGGGCCTTCCCATTTACAGTTTATACGGGGCGAATCGAGCCCCAACGGAAGTTTCGTTAGAAGGAATTGATACTCTCGTTTTCGATATTCAAGACATTGGCACTCGCTTTTACACATATATATCAACGATGGGAAATGCGATGGAGGTCGCCAGCAAGAAGGGACTGCGATTTGTGGTTCTTGACCGTCCCAATCCGATCAATGGCGTCGATATCGAGGGTCCATTGCTGGACGAAAGTATTCGCTCGTTTGTCGCCTACCATAACATTCCGCTGCGACACGGTATGACCGCGGGCGAACTTGCCAAAATGCTGGTAGCCGAGCGAGGTTGGAAACTCAATTTGGATGTTATCAAGGTCGAGGGTTGGGTACGCGACATGTTCTTGGATCAGACCGATTTATTTTGGATAAGGCCATCGCCCAACATGCGCACTCTCAATCAAGCCCTGCTCTATCCTGGTGTAGGATGTATCGAGTTTACAAATGTCTCTGTGGGGCGAGGTACAGATACGCCATTCGAACGCATTGGTGCTCCTTGGATGGATGCCAGACGAGTTATGAAAAGATTTGAAACACTTGGCCTGGATGGCGTACGTTTGATTCCAGAGAAATTCATTCCCGCTTCGAGTAAGTTTGAAGGGGAAGTGTGTCAGGGATTTCAAATTCTCATTACCAACCGCGAGCAACTGCGCCCCGTGAGGCTTGGTTTGGCTTTAGCCCACGCTCTTAGAATGGAACATCCGCAGGAATGGCAGACGTCTCAGTTGATTAAGTTGATCGGTTCGCAAGAACTAGTAGACCTGCTTCTGGCCGAAACAGATTTCAAGAAAGTGGTCGAAAAGGCGGAGTGTTCGACCGAAATATTCCGCCTGCGAAGAAAAGAATATTTACTTTACCGCTAAGTGTTATTTCTTCAAATCCGCTACAAACTCTTGAACCACTTTTCGCTCATAGATCCTTGGATTGATATGAGGTCGCCGTTCAAGAAGATGTTGCTGCGCAGCTTCTGGAGTCATATTTCGCATCGCGACGAGATAGCATAGAACAATCGTTGCGCTGCGAGCACGTCCCGCTTTGCAGTGCACGTACACCGCGCCACCCTTCGATAGGTGTTGCCTAATAAAATCAACTCCTTGCTCGATCATTTCCTTGGTCGGTGGATGGAAGTCAACCGTCGGCAAGTACAACTGCTCAATCTGTTCTTGTTGATACTCGCGAAGGGGACCTGCGTATTCATCGCATAGATTGATAACGCCCGTGATCCCGAGTTTCTTGAATTTTTGGGCATCGCCGCGAAGTGGAACCGCTCCCAACCACAAGCCATCGTCTACTTTGTCCCACCAATGGCGTAGATGAAAGACGCGTCCCAGCAGGTAATTCCATGTAAAGGTGGGCCAGTACAGAAGTCTTGCCATCCAGCCAGGCAGGTCGGGGAAAAAGCTTAGAGTCTTACCGCCTGTAATCTTCGCAGTGCTCTTGGTCATGAATTGTCATCCCAGAGGACCTAATAAAAAAAGCCATCCGAAAAAACTCAGCTGAGCAGTTTATCAAGAGCCGTAAGAGCGATCCGCCAACTCGGTCGTGTAGACGAATACGTATCCCACCAAGAAAGAATGGTTTCAACCAAACTATGTGAAGTCGGATTGGGAATCCACCATTTTTCGATCGCCAGCAATAATTGATCTTCTGTAAACAAGCACAATTCCAACTCTTCAGCGGCGAGCAGCACTGGTGGAAGCATCGCTAAGCTTGAGATCCACGGCAATCTTCCCGTGTTGACGAGTTCCCCGTGGATAGGAATTTCCGACTCAAGTTGAGCGAGCAGCCAAGCGAGCCGAACGACTTCGGGCAGCGAGGGGTTGTTGTTCGTGAGGACGGCTTCGATCCAGCACCGATTGCTCTGCAATAGAACATCTCCATGCCCACCCACCAATGGTTGTACGGGAATAACAATTGCATGTTTGGCAATCAATGCAGGATCTGTAACTTGTCCTATCTGCAGCATCAAACCCGCGCCATAGCTGTTCCATAGCTCCTGCAGCGGCCCGATACGCTTTGGCAGCTCTTCAATGATTTTTGGGTTTCGCTCTAAAAGAATCACCTCGGCGTGTTTGATGAGCACTGCCAATTTCGTGGTGAGATCACGCGGTAGTCCGCTGGTGCCATAGGATTTGGCAATGACTCTTTCGGCGAGTTGGAGATCGTTATCATAATCACAGGACAGGCCAATCAGCCAATCCCAAAAACGCTCAACCCCAACGATCGATTTTTTGGCTAAATCCGATAAAGAGTCGGCTACTGGTTCAAGCTGGGCTTGTAATTCCGTATCGATCAGGGTGTGTCCCGTAGCTACTAATTCGGTTGCATGCAACGCGCTGGCGGCAAAGCTGGGTTTCCATTGCAATTGCATCTTCACAACTCCGGTTGGCCACTGATGAGTATCGTGAGTTTCCGTTGAGTCCTGCTGCAAGACGACTAGGTCTTGCTTCCCATTTGTTCCTGAATCCAGGTTTCTAGCTCGGTCCAATCCACCGGCGGAAGTTTGCAAAGATCAGGCCGAAGGCGAACAGCATCATGGATGTAAACGTGCTGAATCTCTGACTGTTTCTTGGTTGTGTTCCAGAGGACCATCACTCGCACACACTTTTGCAGCGAACCTGGAACGTCGATTTCGTAGCCGCACAAAAGCGGCACTTCGAGCCACCCCATCTGCCTCGCCGCTAGCGCAGGAAATTCAGCGTTGATATCTTTGGTTACCGTAAACGTGACGCTAGCCACGTCGGCCGATTCGATCTGATTTCTTCGGATCATTAGCGCCATCATTTGCCGGGTTGCCTGCAAAATGGCTTCTTTAGTGTTTTCTTGAACCGTGGTGGCTCCGCGTACACCTCGACAATAGACCGTCATTCCAGTCGCCCAAACCTCGAAAAAATTGTTACAATGTCGGATTACGGTACACACCCCGAACTGGGTGGTCCTACATCACTAGCCTTCACCAATATAGCATGATTTCTGTCCGCCGGAGAGGCGGCAGTAGGGAGAGTTGCCTGAATGGCTGACCCAGACTTTACGCCTTCAGCCGAAGCGGAAGCGGACGCTGGACAGTATTCGATCTTGATTGTCGACAACGATCGAGCGCATGCTCGCGCGATGACGGATAGTCTCGAGCGAGTTGGCTACCGCTGTACCGTTGCCACCAGCGGTCCTGAGGGATCGCAGATGATTGAGCAGAACACCTATGATGTCTTGATCACCGATCTTGTCATGAATGACGTCGATGGGATGCAACTTTTAGCCCAGGCTCGGAAAGTGCTTCCCGATTGTGAAGTGATCATGGTGACCGGCCACGCGACCGTTCCCAAAGCGGTTGAAGCGATGCAGCAGGGGGCATTCAATTTTCTGGAAAAGCCAATCACGCCGGGACGGCTCCGAGCGGTGACAAGCAAAGCGATTGAAGCGATTCGATTGCGACAAAAGAATACGGAGCTCCGCCAGCGGTTAGACGAAAAATTTGGTTTTGAAGGCATCGTCTACGTCAGCGATAAAATGCAGCAAGTGATCGATCGTTTAAAGCGGATCGCTCCAACCGATGCAACCGTTTTGATCACAGGCGAAAGCGGTACTGGCAAGGAAATGATCGCTCAGGCGATCCATCAAAATAGTCCTCGTAAAGCCAAACGTGTGGTTGCCCTAAACACGCGAGCTGTCGCGGAGAATTTGGTCGAAAGCGAATTGTTCGGGCACATCAAAGGAGCTTATACCGATGCGGTTACCGATCGAGTAGGGGCATTTGAGTACGCCAACGGCGGTACCCTCTTCCTCGACGAAGTGGGCGATATGCCGATGAGCACGCAAATCAAATTGTTAAGGGTACTCGAAGAGCACAAGATCACGCGCGTCGGAGATAATCGCCCCATCAAGGTCAATGTTCGATTGTTATCAGCCACCAATCGCAGTTTGGAGCAATTGGTGCGCGAGGGAATGTTCCGTAACGATTTATACTACCGTCTCAAAGTGGTTACAGTGCATTTACCGCCGCTGCGTGAACGACGTGATGATGTCGTACCGCTGATGGATCATTTCAAGAAGATGTTTATCAAGCGTCATGCAAAAGGCAATTGCACCTTTTCGCCAGCCGTCAATCGAAGGTTTTACGCGTATGACTGGCCAGGAAACATCCGGCAACTTCGCAACTTTGTAGAAACCATGGTTGTGCTGGATACCGATGGCGTTTTAGATCTCGATGATTTACCACCCGAGTTGATGGAAGTTGACAGTACGGTTGAGGGTGCAAATGGCATGTTGGCACATGCGAGCTCCATCGACTCTGGGGCACAATCCCAACTGCTTGGTAAATCGATGCATGAAATCGAAAAGTGGGCCATTCTAGAGACGCTGCAAATGACCGGCGGCAATCGCGAAGAGGCAGCTCGCATTCTTCAGATTGGCGCGAGAACGCTGTACCGAAAGCTAGACAAATACCGTGAAGAGGAAGGTCACGCGCCCCGCAGCTCATCGATCGATACCACGGAAGACAACGAAGAAGATTAAGCAACAGGAGGTTTAGTATGCCCAACATTCGCCAACTCCCCCCCGCCCTGGTCAACAAGATTGCAGCTGGCGAAGTGATTGAGCGTCCCGCCAGTGTCGTCAAGGAGCTGCTCGAGAACAGCGTTGATGCCGGCGCAACTCGAGTTGAATTGGTAGTTGAGCAAGGTGGACTCGAATTGGTTCGCGTCAGCGATAACGGCTGCGGAATCCCCATAGATCAATTACCGCTGGCGATTGCTTCGCACGCAACTAGTAAACTACAGACCGCGGATGATTTATTTGATATTCATACGTTAGGCTTTCGAGGCGAAGCGTTAGCCTCTATCGCGGAAATAAGTCACTTTGAATTAAGGAGCCGAGCGCGCGAAGCGGAGAGCGGCGCAGTGATGCTGGTTCGCGGCGGCGAAATGGAAAGCCCTCAGCCTATCGGCGCACCGATAGGCACATCGATTTCCGTGCGTCATCTCTTTTTCAATACGCCCGTACGCCGCAAATTCCTCAAATCGGCTCAAACCGAAATGGGGCATGTTGTCGAAGCCTTCACCCGTGTTGCTATTGCTTATCCGCAAGTACATATGGTACTGATCAGCAATGATCGCACGCTCTACGATCTAACTCCAACCGATCGTTGGGCAGAGCGTATCGGAGCGTTTTTCGGAGACGAGGTCGCCGAAAACCTAATTCATGTCGAAAGTGAGATTGATGATATTGTCTTGCGGGGATTTGTCGGAGACCCCGCCATTTCGCGCAGCAATAATCGGATGCAATATCTATTTCTCAACGGACGCTGTATTCGCGATCGCGCGTTGCAGCATGCCTTGAGCGAAGCTTATCGCGGCCTATTGATGGTTGGCCGATTTCCGATCTGCTTTCTGCGTCTGGATATGCCGGCCAAAATGGTGGACGTCAATGTGCATCCGACCAAAATGGAAGTTCGCTTCCAAGATGCCGGACGAATTTACGGACAACTGCTGCAAACATTACGTCATAAATTCTTGTCGACAGATTTAACCGCAAAGGTTAGTAAGGATCCTACATCGAATACAAGCAGTGTCGAACCAACTAAAGACGATATCCCACGCGAAACGCTGTTTCCCAGTCTGGCGCAAGATAATAGTGCGACAAGCGGCGCGATGGCCCGAGGAGATCAATTCCTCGGTATGGCTACCACCGCACCGGTTTCATCGCCCTTTCGCGATCGAGGGCTACCGATCCACGATGTCCCTCCCTTTCGACCTTTTGGTGATGGAATCGGTGGAAGAAGTAATATGGGGAACGCTGCGATTCGCAGCGATTTGAGTCCACCGCCACACCCTCCCGGTGCCCAGGCCTGGACGGGTGCTGCAGCCGCATTACCGATGGAGGATGTTGCAGCAATAACCCGCGTCGATGTGCCAGTCGCTGCCGCACCAGTCATGTCTCATCTGGGACTCCAAGTTCATCAGCGTTACATCGTCACTCAAGATGAAACGGGAATGGTGATTATTGATCAACACGCCCTGCACGAACGAATCATGTATGAACAGATTCGAAACAAGGTGCTGCAAGGGAAACTCGAAACCCAGCAACTTTTGGTTCCCGAGCCTGTTTCATTAACTCCTGCCGAAGCCGCAGCCGCCTTAGACGCAGCCGAAATGCTGAAGCAGGTTGGAATCCACGTTGAGCCTTTCGGTGGTGATACCGTGTTGATTACGGCTTACCCAGCGATGTTGCGAAAAGAAAAACCGGCTGAGTTGCTACTCCAGGTACTCGAGATTTGGATGGGGGCAGGTAAGCGACCTGAACCGCGCGATTTGCTGGATCACATGTTGCATACGATCGCCTGTAAGGCAGCCATAAAAGCGGGTGATCGCTTAGCCCCCGAAGAAATCACAGAATTATTGCAGCAACGACATTGTTATCAGGACTCGCATCATTGTCCCCATGGTCGACCTACCGCATTATTTTTTTCCCGAGAACAGTTGGATAAAATGTTTAAAAGAATCTGAGACTTGTTGTCATGAATTTCGATGACATATCAGGCAACAGCAATCCGATCAATTTTTTTTCGCAGCGAGCTTTTGATGTTCGGCTGGATCAAATTCGTTTGATTCAGACTCATATTTCTTGGATCGTTCTGGCGGGGAATTTGGCGTTCAAGCTCAAGAAGCCCGTCGCCTTTCCCTTTCTCGACTATAGTTCGCTGAAGAACCGTCAGGAGTTTTGTCTCAAGGAGATGGAACGAAATAAAGCCTGGGCAGCCTCACTCTACATTGATATCGCTGGCTTGCATGGGGAGAAGGGTGAAGTTGTTTTCGGAGCCCCAGCTTCAGATGTGGAATGGTGTCTGCGCATGCACCAATTTGATCAAGACGATTGTCTGCTCAAGCATGCTGAAAAGGGAACAATACCGAAAGATTGGATCGACGACCTGGCTCAATACCTGTTACAGGCGCATGCTTCAGCACGTCGTGCGGGGGGCGACTCGCCGTGGGGAACGGCACTTTCCTTGCGTAAACAAATCGATCAATGTTTCTGGGATATTCATATAGCTAATCAAAAAATGGGACTCTCCGTGGATGTGCCATCGCTTGACGGCAAATTACCAGCTCGGCTTAGTCAATTAGAGTCGATGCTGGAGCAGCGGAAGCGGGAAGGTTATGTGCGGGAATGCCATGGCGATTTGCATTTAGGTAACCTGATACGCTGGCAAGATCATACGGTGGGTTTCGATGCGATCGAGTTTAATCCAGACTTCTATTGGATCGATGTTTGGAATGAAGTCGCCTTTACGCTGATGGATTTAGATTGGCGAGGCCAGCAAGAGAATGCGGCGCGATTACGGAATGCATATGCCGAAGGAAGCGGAGATTATGCAGGGCTTGAACTCTTGCCTGTTTTCAATGCTTATCGAGCCCTTGTTCGCGCGAGGATAGCCGCTCTGCGCATTCATCAACTGGAAGAGACTACGGATGTAGCCCGAAGATCGGTGGATGAAATGCGAGGCTACTATCGGCTTTCGCAAATCTATCTTCAGGTGCAGCGTCCCAAGCTGTGGATTACCCATGGCTTGAGCGGAAGCGGAAAGTCGCGAGGCTCTGAACGCTGTGTTGAGAAATATGGCGCAATCCGTATTCGAACGGATGTTGAGCGAAAGCGTCTCGCGGGAATCGATCGTTTACAGCTTGGAAACAGGGGGATTTATTCCTCTGATTTCACGCGAGCCACGTACAGCCGCTGTATCGAATTGGCTCGCATCGTGCTCAAGTCGGGTTACTCCGTCGTATTGGATGGAACATTTCTCAAACAGTGGCAGCGTGAATTGGCATATGGTTTGGCGAGTGAATTCGCTTTGGAAATTGAGATACTTGATTTTGACGCGCCTGTGCATGTGCTAAGAGAAAGGATTTTCAACAGAAAAGGTGACCCTTCGGATGCGACCCTAGAAGTTCTCGAGCAACAAATCGCGGCGAGAGAAGCTTTGACAGATAAAGAGCGCCGCTTGATTCGGCAGGAGAATACATGATCGAATTGCATGGTCCGAGGATAAAAAGGCGAACTACCTAATGATTGGCTTGGAAGAAGCAAATACGAAGCTTGCCGGCGAAATTCGAAGGTTGCTGGAAGCGAAGCAGCAACAGTTGGTGTGCGCGGAGAGTTGTACCGCGGGTTTAGTGGCAGCCACTTTGGCAAAATGGCCTGGGATATCAGGTTGGCTGTGTGGATCGCTGGTTGTTTATCAGACAAACATCAAGCATCAATGGCTTGGCATTGCTTCGGATGTATTAGAGGAACCAACTATCGGTCCGGTCTCCAAGGAAGTTACTGGGCAATTGGCTTGTAAGGCTTTGGAATTAACACCGGGAGCGACATTGGCGATAGGCATTACCGGGCACTTAGGACCGGGAGCCCCCGAGCATTTGGATGGATTGATTTTTGTGTCGTTAGCCAGGCGGCATGGAGAGAGGTTTGCTGGCCAGGAGAAGCGGATCGAATTGGTGGCCGAAAAGATGTTTCAATTGAAGGAAGATGAAGAACAAGCACCACAGAAATTCGGTTCAGAGTTTGGTATCGAAGTGCGAGCAGATCGAATGTTGCGGGCAGTTGCGCATGTGTTGACGGTTTTGCGAGATCATTTGCAAAGAAGCTAAAGTAGTGTACGCATTATGCTAGTCCTTGTTGGGCTCTCTAGGGTCAATGAAGAGTCGATGAAGTATTTTCGCTGGCAGCCGTTTTGTTGATATTTTTGATATCATCCTTCAAACAACATCGAGTATTTTTCTGACTATCTTTCCCTTAAGAGCCTATCCGAAGCCCCTCAGCCGACGGCGTTAGTTGCGGTTTGCATGTAAGAGCGACGAGTTAATCTGATTAGCCATTAGCCGCCTTGGAATTGGTCGCGGTGTTCGGGGTTTTCGGATAGATTCTACTTTTCTCGACCTCAAAATTGAGGTTGGAGCGAAGGTTTGCCGCATAACAGAGGAGTCACCAACATGACGCGATTTGATCGAAGACAATTGCTGCAGGCAAGCGCCGCGCTCACGGCGGCGTTTTGGATGTCAGGAAAATCCTGGGGTATTACCCGCCGCAACATCGATTTGAAAGATAATCCGTTCAGTTTGGGAGTCGCTTCGGGTGATCCAACTGCGGATGGATTTGTGCTGTGGACGCGTTTGGCTCCGCAACCCATCCAGGGGGGTGGGATGCCGCTGGAGAATGTTGAAGTGACTTGGGAGTTACTTTCTGATAATGACAATGTGAATGTGATCAAGAGCGGTAAGTTTACTGCGACACCGGAACTTGGTCATGCGGTACATATTGAGGTTAACGGTTTGGACGCGGATCGATGGTATCGCTATCGCTTTCATGCAGCAGGTTACACCAGTCCAATCGGAAGAACGCGTACCTTTCCTGTTGCTGATGTTATGCCGGAGCGAATGAGGATGGCCTTCGCTTCCTGTCAGCACTTTGAGACAGGTTACTACAATGCTTATGAGCATATGGCCAAAGCCGATTTGGATATGGTCATACACTTAGGGGATTACATTTACGAGGGTAGCGCACGGAATACGGGTATTCGTCAGCATAATGGGCCTGAGATCGTCACGTTGGAGGATTATCGAAATCGTCATGCGCTTTACAAAACGGATCCGCATTTACAGGCAACTCATGCCGCTTTTCCATGGTTGGTGACATGGGATGATCATGAGTTTGACAATAATTACGCGGATGAAATTTCTGAAGAGAAGAATATTGATCCGCAAAAGTTCATGCAGAGAAGAGCGGATGCGTATAAGGCCTATTATGAGCATATGCCGTTGCGAAAGGTTCAGTTGCCGATCGGGGCGGATATGCGTCTCTTTCGATCGGTATCCTATGGGCAATTGGCCAATTTGGCTATTTTGGATACGCGTCAATATCGCACGGATCAACCTAACAATGACAAGCAGAGCGATATTATTGGCGATGCGTTGCGGAAGGATGCGAGTATGCTGGGACAGGAGCAAGAGCAATGGCTACAGGATGGGCTCAAAGCTTCCCAGGCCACCTGGAATGTGCTTGCTCAGCAAGTGATGATGGCTCGAGTGGATCGTCGTCCGGGTACAGAGCGTGGATTTAGCATGGATCAATGGGCAGGTTATGAGTTGCCGCGAAGACGACTGTTGAGTTTTCTTAAAGACAATAGTATTGCCAATCCAGTGGTATTAACCGGCGATATTCATTGCAACTGGGTGAACGATTTGAAGATCGACTTTGATAATGAGAAGGATCCGGTAGTTGCGACAGAGTTTGTGGGAACATCCATTACGTCGGGTGGCGATGGGACGGACAAATTAGATTCGACGGACAGCATGTATGCCGAGAATCCATTCGTCAAGTTTTTCAATTCTCAGCGTGGTTATGTGGATTGTACGGTGACACCCAAAACATGGACTTCTCAATATAAAATTGTGAGCTATGTGACAAAGAAGGATGCCCCGTTGCTGAATCGCGCGACCTTTGAAGTGGAAGCTGGTAGGGCGGGAGCGAATAAGACAACGGGTTAAAGTAAAAGCGGGGGCTCCATCATTTGCGGTCTGGGGGGGGAGGCAATCGAGATCAACTTTTCTTGCATGCATCCAAAAAAATGTAGAAAAAGATCCAAATTTGCGCTATGCTGAGAGCGAATTGGGATCAATAGCCTGATCTGCCCGCACTTCAAGGACTGCGATGATGCATCAAAATTTCTCGGCTTTAGCCATCGTGATGATTCTGTCTGGTTTGGCCTATGCGCAGGCTGAATCTTCTTCTCCGCCGGTGCCCACCTCGGCTGCAGAGGCGAGTGGTTCGACGGATGTTGAAGCGGAATTGGATCAATTTCGCAAGGAACTGTATACGGCTTTCAATGAAGGACGTTATGAGGAGATGCTTACAAATTATTGCCGTCCCGATGTCGTCGCCACATGGCAAGATGGTAGCGTGTCACATGGGCACGCGGAAGTTTTGGCTGAATTTAAGAAATTATCTGAATTCATTGAAAAGATCGAAGTCGATCCGACGGTTGAGAAGCGTGTCGTCTTGGATGGTGGCAAGATGGTAATTTCTACGGGCAAAATGAACGATAAATATAAACTTAAGCGAGGCGAAACGGTTTCTTTGGATAGTTATTGGTCGGGTACGATGGTTCGTGAAAATGATAAATGGATGTTGGTGAGTTTTAGCGGCGTTGCCAATTCCTTCGATAACTCTGTCATTCGCTTGTTTGTCACCGAATCGACCAACCGATTTATGTTGATGGCAGCTGCCGCGGGGTTGGTATTTGGTTTTCTTGGTGGCTTTTGGATCGGAAGAAAAAAATCGAACTAGATGTGTGAAAAGCAGCAAAGTGCTTACCCGTTCCTTGGCCCGTTTACGTTTTTGCTTTTGTTAGGCTTCCTGCCTGGGGTGAACTGATGCGAATTGCTTTTGTTCGCCCGAATTTATACGCAGGCCGTTCGTCGGATGCGATGGAGCCTTTGGCGTTTGCCATTCTAGCCGGATGCACACCGCAGGATTGTCAGGTGAAGCTTTATGACGAGCGGTTGGAGGAAATTCCCGAGCGACTGGATGTTGATCTGGTTGCAATTACGGTCGAGACCTTTACTGCACGTCGAGCGTATCAACTCGCCAGTCGCTTTGAACGACAGGGGGTTCCGGTTGTTGCGGGTGGTTATCATGCAACCTTTTGCACGGATGAGGCGTTGCGTTACGTTAGCTCGGTCGTGATCGGAGATGGTGACGATATTTGGCCGGACGTTGTGCAGGATGCGCGGGTGGGAAAATTGAAGCGGAGGTATCAGAGCCATTTTCCTCGGCTTTCAGAACGCACGGTGGATCGGAGTATTTTTCGTGGAAAGCGCTATCGTCCTTTGGCGCTGGTGCAGTTCGGGAGAGGCTGCCGGTATGCGTGCGATTTTTGTTCGATCCACGCATTTTATGGAACCAATTTGCGTTGGCGACCGGTCAGTGAGGTAGTGGCTGAGTTATCGCAAATCAACCGTCCCTATGTATTTTTTACGGATGACAATCTTTTCAATAATAGGGATCGCTTGCGAGAGTTATTGGAAGCGATTCGCCCATTGAAGCTGCGATGGTCGTGCCAGTGCAGTATCGATATCGCGGCCGATCCTGAGTTATTGAAATGGATGTCACAGAGTGGTTGCATCTCTTTGATGATTGGTTTTGAATCGCTTGATCCTGGCAATTTGAAACAGATGAAGAAAGCCTGGAATCAGAAGCATGGTAGTTATGGCGATATGATTCAAAGGATTCGCGACCATGGTATGATGATCTACGGTGGATTTGTGTTGGGGTACGATCATGATACGTCAGCCGTTTTTGATGCTACGCTCGAGTTTGCGATCGAGAACCGACTTTTTCTCGCGAACTTTAATCCTTTGACGCCGACGCCAGGATCGGCACTCTATACTCGGCTGCGTTCGGAAGGTCGCTTGATTCGCGATCCCTGGTGGCTCGATCCGAAATTTCGTTATGGAGATTGCATGTTCCAGCCGAAATGTATGTCGCCGGAACAATTGCAAGAGGGCTGTTATCGGATCCGCACCGAGTTCAATCGCTGGAGTAGCATCGGGAGGAGAGCTCTAGATTTGCGGGCAAATTGTAGAACGCCATTACATGCTGCCGCCTTCGCATTAGCTAATGTGACATCGAGGCGAGAGATCCATCGCAAGCAAGGGAGGAGTCTCGGTGATACTTCCAAGGAGCTTGTGGAAGTTTATCCGCCAGATGATGGAGTATTGATGGAGGTTACCGCATGAAGATTACCTTTATCAAACCCAATATTGGCAGGTTGGAACATAGTCTCTATGTTGACGAAGGCCGGATGGAGCCATTGCAACTGGGCGTCCTAGCGGGGATGACGCCGGCGCACGTGGAATGCGTGATCTACGATGATCGAATCGAAGAGATTCCTTATGATGAGCCTACCGATCTTGCGGCTATTACCGTGGAGATCTACACGGCGCGACGCGCTTATGAAATAGCCGAGGAATATCGACTAAGGGGTGTGCCTGTCATTCTTGGCGGCTTTCATCCAACGCTGTTTCCTGACGAGTGTCGTGAACATGCGGACTCGATTTTCATTGGGGATGCAGAGCTGATCTGGCATGACGTGGTAGCGGATGCGGAGCAAGGAAGGCTCAAACCAGAATACCGTTCCCCTCCAGGGGTTGCACAGCAAGGTGGCATAAAACCACGGCGGGATTTATTTAAGAATAAAGGTTATTTGCCGATAACGTTGATGCAATTCAGTCGGGGTTGTCGATTTGCCTGTGACTTTTGTGCAATCAGCGTATTCTTCAATCGCAGTCATTATGTTCGCCGAACGCGAGAGGTCCTGGATGAGATTGAGAGTCAGGAAAGAAAATTTATTTTCTTTGTGGATGATAATTTTCTCTCAAATCATGAAGCAGCCAAGGAGTTTTTAAGGGATTTGATACCCATGCGAATCCGCTGGGTTTCGCAAGCATCTTTAGACATGACCAATGATCCGGAGTTGATGCAGCTGCTTGTCGATAGCGGCTGTATGGGTAATGTTATTGGCTTTGAATCATTGAACCCGACAAACTTACAACGAATGAAAAAAGGGCCTAATTTTCTGCGTCGCGGTCACGAGAAGATCAAGCGAGTGGGTTGGGATTACTATGAGAAACCGATTCAAATCTTGCGTGATCATCATTTGCAAACCTGGGCTGCGTTCACTTTAGGCCACGATGACGACACGGTCGAGTCTATTCGGGCAACCAGTGATTTTGCAATGCATCATAAGTTTTGTTTTGCAGCCTATAACATTCTGATGCCTTATCCGAATACGCCGCTGTATCGTCGGCTGGAGTCGGAAGGTCGATTGTTATATGGCGGAAAATGGTGGCTTCATCCTGAGTATCGATTTAACCATGCCGCATTTGTACCAAAACGGATGTCACCGGATGAATTAACGGAAGCCTGTTGGGATTGTCGCCGTCGCTGGAATACAATTGGATCGATCGTGTGGCGCATGTTTGATTTCAAGACGCACCTAAGTTCGCCGATGCGTTTATTAGCCTATCTTCAGTACAATCCGATCTATGCAAAGGAAGCAAAAAAGAAGCAAGGGATGTTGTTCGGGCTGCATCGACGAAATCCAGGGACACGTCTCGAGGTAACGAGAAGAGATCCGGTCGAAGAGGTGGTGGAAAAATGATTGCTTTAACGGATAGCAAGGTGAGTAAACCACGGATCGCATTGATTTCGCCGAAGGGGCCGCTGTATCGCCATCGAGGTGGTATTTTCGGAAAATCGCTGCGGTATATGCCTTTGACTTTGCCAACGTTAGCTGCTCTGGTTCCTAAGGAGCTAGAGGCTTCGATCAAGTGTTTCGATGAGGGGATTATGGATGTTCCGCTGGATTTGGATGCGGACATCATTGGTTTGACAGTGATAACGGGAACCTCGAGAAGGGCTTATGAACTCGCCGATCACTTTCGCAAGCGAGGTATCAAAGTGGTGCTTGGCGGTCCCCATGTGACATTGTTGCCGGATGAAGCCCAGCAGCATGCGGATGCCATCGTCGTTGGATATGCGGAAGAAGAATGGCCTAAACTCCTGAAAGACTTCGCCGCCGGTCAGATGCAATCGCGATATCAGCAGAGCGCCGATTTTAAGTTGGGGGGCTATCCTCTACCGGATCGCAGTGTACTGCCAGAGTCGAGATTTTTGACGGCGAATGTTTTTGAAGCGACGCGGGGTTGTGTGCATAACTGTTCCTTTTGTGTGGTGCCAGCTGCTTGGGGGCGACGGCCCTGGCAGAAGCCGGTCGAGGAAATTGTCGAGGATATCCAACGACGCAAAGCGAAAAAGGCTATTTTCATTGATTTGAACTTGATCTCGGACAAGCACTATGCGGCGAAGCTGTTTGAAGCCTTACTACCGTTAGAAATTCAGTGGTACGGTTTGTCAACGACCATCCTCTGCGATGATCTTCCATTGCTCGATTTGGCTGCGCGGAGCGGGTGCCGTGGGCTGTTGATGGGGCTGGAGTCTGTATCGCAGGGAACGCTCAAGAAGTCTCACAAAGCGTTCAACAATCCAGACGATTATCCGCGGATCGTGAAGCAACTTCATGCCAGGCGAATTTCGTTACAGGGTTGTTTCGTGTTTGGATTGGATGATGATCAACCTGATGTTTTTATCAAGACGGCCAAGTTTGCGGTGGACTGCGGAATTGATCTGCCTAGATTTGCTATCGTCACACCTTTCCCGGGAACAGGACTTTATAAACAATTGGAATCGGAAGGGCGAATTCTCACCAAGGATTGGCAGCTCTATGATGGGCAGCATGTGGTATTTCAGCCAGCTCAGATGAGTATTGAGCAATTGCAACGTGGGACCGAAAGTGCGTGGAAGTATGCCTACTCATGGCCAAACATTTTCCGACGATTGAGGCACACTCCAGCCGCTTGGGCATTCGCTTTGATGACCAATTATGGCTACAGGTACTATGCGTATCGTCTGCATCGATTTTATAACTGTGATGTTCCGTTTGAATTGCTGGGAGGAGGAAGGAGTGGAACATTTGAATTACCCGTGATAACGTCCGTGGCGGG
The DNA here is from genome assembly GCA_044359485.1 of Pirellulaceae bacterium. Taxonomy (GTDB): domain Bacteria; phylum Planctomycetota; class Planctomycetia; order Pirellulales; family Pirellulaceae; genus JAFLCP01. The sequence continues at coordinate 49,120 of JBIKMB010000004.1, forward strand.
GACAGCAGACAATGAGGTCGGCGTATGATTCAAGCACATCGTCCCTTTCGCTTGACCATCGTGCATCCGTGTGTTGGAAGGCGAGCGGGAGATCGAAAGTACCTTAAAACATGGCAGATGGAGCCATTGCCGGCAGCGATGATTGCTGCTTTGACACCGAGCGATGTGGAAAAGCGGTTCTACGATGACCGATTTGAGTTGATTCCTTTTGATGAACCGACCGATCTGGTAGCGATCAGTATTGAGACCTACACCGCTCGTCGTGCCTATCAAATCGCATCGGAGTATCGACGTCGCGGTATACCGGTCGTGATGGGAGGGTATCACGCTACACTTTGTCCTGAGGAGGTTGCCCTCTATGCGGATTCTGTGGTTGTAGGGGAGGCGGAGGAAACATTTCCAAAATTGCTGGATGACTATCGGCATGGAACTCCAGAAGTTTTCTATCGTGCCTCAGGACAACCGCACCTAAACGTGGATCCCGATCGCACGATCTTCGCAAACAAGAAATATTTGCCCATTCAGTTGGTTGAGTTCGCTCGCGGTTGTCGCTTTCGATGCGAATTCTGCGCTATTCAGTCCTTTCACAAGGGGGCTCATAATTTCCGCGACGTCGATCGGGTGATTCGAGAAATCGGCCGAGTTCGCAAACCGAATCAGATGGTATTTTTTATCGATGATAACTTGACTTCGGGTATGTCGGAGGCCAAAGAATTGCTCAAGGCCCTTATCCCATTGAAGTTGAAATGGTTCACCCAGACAGCGATTAACGTGACGCACGATGATGAGATGCTGGATCTGATGAAGCGCGCGGGCTGTCAGGGTGTTTTAGTGGGATTTGAGTCTCTTAATCCTGAAAGTCTCAAGCAGATGAATAAGGGTTTCAATCTCATGAAGGGTGGGCCTGCAGTCGCCATTCAAAATCTGCGGCGACATGGTTTGGTGGTGTATGGAACATTTATCGTAGGATACGATCATGATACACCGGAGTCGATCGCAGAGACGGTCGCATTTGCCAAGCAGCAGGGGTTATTCATCGCAGCGTTTAATCATATCACACCTTTTCCTGGAACTCCGTTGTACAAGCGTTTGCAACATGAGGGAAAATTGCTTTTCGAATCTTGGTGGACCGATCGGCGATATCGATACAACATGATTCCTTTTCAGCCGGCGAAAATGTCGCCGCGTGAATTGGAGGACTTATGTTTGCAGGCGAGGAAAGAGTTCTACAGTTGGCGTAGTATTGCCAGTCGCGCACGGCAGCCAGTCAATCGTAGTAGTTTCTATGTCTTTCGAAATTACCTATTTGTCAATGCGATTCATCAGTGGGACATAGAAAAGCGGAGCGGTATGCCGCTGGGAGATGAGGGTGATCAGAGCGAGTTGGTGCCCGTCGATCGATGAATATGGGAATTGAATCGGAATCGACATCTGCGGATAGCTATGGCAAGAGAGCGCGAATCTATTTTGATTTAGCGACGGTGGCTGACGATTTAGAGCTTCGGCAATTACTGCGTAGCATTCGCATGGAAGGAATCATCAGCGTTTCTTTTCGACGCGAGCCGAACTATTTTGCGGCACACCAACTGGAAGGTGATTTTATCCAAGTGTTAACCGCTCGCGACCGTGATACCCAGCAGATCGTCGGTATGGGTTCAAGAAGTATTCGAGAACGCTATGTGGCAGGTCGTCCACGTCCGATCGGTTACTTGTCGGGCTTGCGTATTCACCCGGACTACCGAGGCAGCACAATGTTATCGCGAGGTTATCGCTATTTGCGCGAGCTGGACCTGGATCGTCGCGCTGATTTTTATGTTACGACGATCGCGGTGGAAAACGAAATCGCCACCAAAGCATTATTGCAGGGACGAGCCGGTTTACCGTTTTACAAGAAGATTGGACGACTCAATACGTGGATTGTTCCCAAAAAGAAGCGAGCAAAAGCTTCAGCAAGGGTCCAAGTAAAGTCGATCGATCCATCAAAAAACGAGGAATTAATGCAGTTTCTGGAGAAAGTTCGCTGCGAAAAAGAGTTGCTGCCAAAATATGCCGCAAAGGATTTTATTTTTCCTTCCTCTGTTTTCGCCGGTATGCAGTGTGGTGATTTGTATGGCATGTGGATCGACAATGAATTGGTAGGAACGCTGGGAATTTGGGACCAACGATCTATGAAACAGTTTGTCGTTGAAAGGTACAAATGGTGGTTGCACTGGTTGCGACCATTGTACAATACAGTTGCCAGGATAACGGGTAGAGTGCGTTTTCCTAAGCCTGGGAACTGTTTGCCACTGGTTACCGCAGCTTTGCCTCTCGCGATCGGAAAGGGCCAGCATTATTACAGTTTTCTTGTCGATGAAGTCACTTCGCGACTGCCTAATGATGTTGACGCGATCATGATTGGATTATGTGACTCAGATCCGCTGACAAAAATGATTCGACAGCACGCAATGGAAAACTATCAAACAGATATTTTTCTTGTCTCATGGAAAGAGGAGATTTTAGAGGCATCTTGGAACTCTGGAGGTATCCCCTACCTTGAACTTGGAGCTTTGTAGGATAAGCGTATGACGTTGCGCTCTAACATTCGCCCACCGCACGATCTATCCAGCCGAGACATCGAAGAGATGTTTGGCTTAATGATGCTTCATTATGATAAGGCAGATCGCGAGATGTTTTTCGAGGATTTGCGCGAGAAACATTGGGTCATAGAGTTGCGTGACGATGTGACGGGTCAATTGAAAGGCTTCTCGACGCAAAGGTTGATCGATACGCTTTTGGATCGGGAAACGGTTACCGCTTTATTTTCTGGAGATACGATTGTTGATCGGGAATACTGGGGTAGCCCTATGCTGGCAATAGCTTGGGGACAGCTAGCAGTGAGAATTATTGAAGCGAATCCCAACCGAGAGTTGTACTGGTTTTTGATTTGTAAGGGCTTCCGAACGTATCGCTTCCTTTCGGTATTTTTCGAAGAGTTCAGCCCTTGCTGGAACCGAGAGACTTCAGCACATGATAAGCGAATCTTGACGGCGTTAGCCCAGCAGAAGTTTGGCAAACAATACGATGAGGAGCGAGGGATTTTGGTAGCCAGCGATAAGGCCTATCGCATCAAGCCAGAGGTTGACCTACTAACGGACAGTCGCCGCGATCCGCATGTTGCCTTTTTTCTGGATAGGAACCCGGGTTATCAACGAGGGGATGAACTGTGTTGCTTAGCTCGTTTGTCGCTGAGTAATTTTTCGAGAGCGGCTAGGCGATTAATGGCAACAACTGCATTTTCCCGCGCGAATTTATGAGTTTGCCCTATTGGATCAATAAGGGTTGGCATGGGTTATGTCGTCGTGAAGGAATGAACTTTCAGCGAGCGACACGATCGGTGCGCGATGTTCAGAAAAGCTTGCTGTTGAATACGATTCAACAGAACGTCAAGTCCGACTATGGTCAACGGTTTCGCTTTGATTCCATACAAAGTATCGACGATTATCGGTGCCAAGTACCCGTAGCAAGTTACGAGTCCTTACGGGAGGATATGGATCGCATATACCGCGGGGATAAACGGGTGCTCACAGAGGAGCCGATTGAGCGCTTGGTGCCGACCGGAGGGAGTTCGGGAGGTGCTAAGCTTATTCCCTATACGAGGTCATTGAAGCGAGATTTTCAAAAGGCGATTGCCGCTTGGATTTGGTGGACGTTTCAGTTTTATCCGCAAGCGATGCAGGGGCGCGCTTATTGGTCGATTACGCCGATGGTTTCTTCCCGTCAGAAATCGGCGGGGGGCTTACCTCTTGGCTTTGAAAGCGATAGTGAGTATCTGGGGAAATGGTCTAGATGGTTTGCTCAGCAGTTGATTCTACCACCAGCCTGCGTGGGGAGAATCGGCAGTATTGAAAATGCTCGCTATGCAAACCTACTCTATCTGCTGGAATGTTCCCGCTTATCGTTGATATCGATCTGGAGTCCAACCTTTCTGCTGTCGCTTGTATCTCAAGTCGACCCTTGGATCGAATCGATTTGTCGGGATATTTCCCGTGGGGAGGTGAGTTTGCCGCGGCGAGAACCTGCGCAATCTCATATGCGTCTCAAGCTAGCAGGAAACCCACAACGCGCAGATGAGCTGAAGCGACTCTACCGTGAGTATGGCAATAGTCCCGACTTTGTTCGACGATGTTGGCCCGAGCTTGGTTTGATAAGTTGCTGGGGCGATGGTAATTCGGCCGCTTACTTTGCCTCGCTGCAAAAACTGTTTCCACATGCTGAGTCGCAGCCCAAGGGACTGCTTGCCACCGAATGTGTTGTCTCTTTTCCGGGATGTGAAAATGGTGATAGTGTGTTAGCGATACGCTCCCATTTTTTCGAATTTGCACCGGTGCTCTCTAGTGGTGAGACCGACTACGGTAACCTAAGGCTGGCGGATGAATTGGTGCGTGGCGATAGATATCGTATCCTGGTGACCACCAATGGAGGCTTATATCGATATGATTTGGGTGACATCATTGAGGTGGTCGGATTCCTGGAGCGCTGCCCGCGCGTGCGATTTGTGGGTCGAATCGATGCGGTGTGCGACTTGGTTGGAGAAAAGCTTCACGAGGAGCATGTGCGCGTGTTGCTTGAGAGTCTGATGAGTGAGTTTGGTGTGGATGCAGAATTTTTTATGCTGGTCGCTCGCCAGCGACCGAACTTGGGATACACGCTTATACTGTCGGCAGATTCAAACTTGCGACCAGTTGATCAGGGTCCATTCGCTCGGTCGCTTGAAGAGCGTTTGAGAACCAATCCTCAGTATACGTTGGCGCGAAACTTGAATCAGCTTTCTTCAGTGGATGTGCGAATCTTGTCGCTGAGTGGTAAGGAGTTGTGGAGTCGATATGAGAAATGGCAAAGCGGTTTAGGTAAAAGAGTTGGTGAACTGAAAGTGAATGTGTTAGATTATCGCGGCACTTGGCATGAGTTTTTGTCCCAATTGGATGGCCTCTGAGTGGACTATAGGTTTTCTATTTGTGGCGCATCGTCTTTCTGGCGTATCGTAGCATGAGGTATGTTTGTGGTATCACCAGAGTTGGAGAATCAACTGCTCGATCCGCGCGCGATACGTGAGCAGTTTCCTGTACCTAATGGAATAAATCTTTTCGCACTGTTGGGATCGTTAAGTTTGGGGATTCTGTTACTGGCGGGAGCCAGCCTGGCCTATCGCTCCGCGCAATGGATCTGGTTTGGAATTTGCGTATTGGGTTTTGGTTTGATCAATAACACAAACTTTTCGCTTTTGCATGAAGCGGTACATGGAATTTTGAATTCGAATCGGCGAAGAAATGAAATGCTCGGTGTAATTGTCGGCGCATTTTTTCCAACGAGTTTCACGTTACAACAGTATTTTCATTTAGGCCATCATTGTCGGAATCGCACAGACGCCGAGATGTTTGATTTGTACTATCCGCAAGATAATTTATGGATCAAGCGCTTTGTGATTTATGCAATGCCAGCGGGGCTTTATTGGTTGAGTGCGGCTGCCGCGAATATTCTCTTTTTGTTCCTTCCATCGTTACTGAGTTGGAAGTACTTGCGTGAGTCCACGTTGATGAAGCATAGCGGCTTTGACAGCATGTTAGCAGGGATACCGGACACAGCCAGAATGCTTAGAAAGATTCGATTTCAAATCATTTTCATTCTGGTGATTCAGTTGCTTCTTATGTGGCTGTTCAAGATTCATCCGATTGCGTGGTTGGTATCGTATTGGGTGTTTGGCATGATATGGGGTAGCTTGCAATATACAGACCATGCATTTTCTCCGCGGGATATACGCTATGGTGCCTGGAATTTAAGGGTAGATCCGCTGACACGCTGGATCTTTCTCAACTATCACTTTCACCTTGCTCATCACATCTATCCCTCTTTACCCTGGATTTATCTGCCCAAGTTTGTGGGACGCGATGAGGTTCGGCCCTCTGCCTGGGGGAATTTTTGGAAGTTGATGTGTGGGCCATTTTTGACCACTGAGCCGGCCCCTAAAGCCAGTCGAGACCTGCGGTACATCGTTTACGATGGAACATCGATGTCACCGAGATCTGAGGAGTAAGATGTCGATGGGGGTGAAGGATTGGATCAACCAAAATATATTTCACGCCATACACAAAAATAATTTGGTGTATGCCGCTTGTTGGGAAGATCCGCGTGTCGATCGAGCGGCTTTGAAGATTGGTGGTGATGATCGGATTTTGGTGATCACGTCGGCGGGATGTAATGCTTTGGAATATTTGCTCGATGAACCGAGGCATGTTTATGCCGTGGATCTCAATTACCGACAGAATGCGCTCTTGGAGTTAAAGCTATCGGGAATTCGGGCCTTTGACTATGACACTTTTTTTCAGTGGTTTGGCAAGGGATTTCATCCTAAAGCGAAGCAGCTATACAGAGAGGTTTTGCGATCGGGAGTGCCTGAGGCTTATCGACCATTTTGGGATCGTTCGATAGGCATGTTTACCAGCAAAAGGCGGCCTTTTTATTTCAAAGGTTCATCGGGTACTTTTGCCTGGACTATGAACCTCTACATCAAGCATATTGCTCGCTTATACGATCCGCTGCTGAGGATGCTCAGTGCGGATTCCATTCGTGAGCAGTGGAAGATTTACGAGACGGAGTTACGAGAAAAGTTTTGGAAGCCCTATGTGAAATGGGGGTTAGCCAATCCGGGCCTTCTCGCCATTTCAGGAGTGCCGCGCCCGCAAGTGATGTTAGCACGGAGATCACAGGAAACCATCAGTGAGCACATGCAACGTTGCACGGAATACTGTGTCACGCAGCAATTGTTGAATGAGAATTATTTTTGGAGAGTCTATTTAACTGGGGAATTCACGCAGGAATGCTGTCCAGAATATTTAAAGCCGAAAGCATTCGCTCGGCTGAAGGCGGGGCTGATCGAGCGCATCAGTACGCACACGGCAAGTGTCACCGGTTTTTTGCAGCAGTGCGAGGAAAAGATTTCTCGCTTTGCGCTGCTGGATCATTTCGATTGGTTTTATGGCGAAGGTGAAAACGAATTGTCTGCGGAGTGGCAAGCCATTTTGGATCACTGCACACGGGATGTTCGAGTATTATGGCGCAGTATGGGTAAGGATGTTGATTTTGTGAATCAGTGCCAGGTTCAGTGTGGAGGCAAAGAGATGAGCATTGGCGAGGTTGTTCGCTATGAAGAGGAGTTGGCGGATGAGCTTTTTGCACGGGAACGTACTCGGACTTATCAAAGCTTGCGAATCGCGACATTGAAGTAGGAAATAAAATGGGCTTTTGGGATGATTTGAAAGTACTTTACGAAGTGAATTGCAAGTCGATTCGCGGGGAGACTCATGCAGAGCGTCTCGATAGTTTTTATCGATCGCAAGCTCGATTATACGATGGTTTTCGAGAGAAATTTTTGCATGGACGCCGCGAAATGATTGGAAGATTACCGCTGTCGTCGGGGGCAACGTGGATCGACCTTGGGTGTGGAACGGGATTTAATTTGGAGTATGTGGCGGAGCATATTGCTTCATTGAAGCAAGTTTATTTAGTGGATCTGAGTCAGTCGTTATTGGACGTGGCGCGTCAACGAATAGAGCGATATGGTTGGACGAATGTCACAGTGGTCACAGAGGATGCATCGAGGTGGTTATTGGGTGAGAATGTGGCCGATGTGGTAACGTTTTCTTATTCCCTAACGATGATCCCGGATTGGTTTGAAGCTATTTTACAAGCGGAGCGAATGCTCAAGCCAGGAGGTTCTATCGGTGTCGCTGATTTTTATATCTCTCGTAAGTATGTCGATCATGGCTATGCAAAACATTCTCGTTGGCTAAAGGCATGGTGGAAGTACTTTTTCGCCCGAGACAACGTCCTGCTAAGTGAAGACCATCTACCCTTTTTGGAGCGACGTTTTAGGATGCTATGGCTGGAAGAGCGGCAACGAACGATACCCTATATTCCATTTCCAAAGGTACCGTATTACACGTTTGTGGGTGAAAAGCGTGCACAGTTGAAGATGAACGAACGCACGTAATCAAGCACTTCAGCGGAATTTTGCTCGAAGTGGAGTTCGTGATAGAGTCCATCCCAAATTTTGAGGCTACAATTTTCGACTAGCTTTGCGGCAAGTTGTTTAGTCGCATTAGCAGAAGTGATTCGATCCTCACTTCCATGCATCAGCAAAAGAGGAATGGGAGGAGGGGCGAAGGATTCGAGCAGTTCTCTGCCTGAAGCCAGCATGCTGTGGCCGAGTGCGATAGAGACAGTTGGGCTAACTAAAGGGTCGAGCTGAAACTGATTTACGACTTGTGGGTCATGGGTCAAGTCGTGTGCCTTCACGCCATGTGGAAGTCTTAGATTTGGGAAAAAGGGTAGTAATCTTTCACCGACGAAGATTTTCCAGCGGGGTGGATCTATAGTTGGCACGAGCAGAGGACTGGAGGCAATCGCGCATACAATATTGTTATCGGCAATGTTTGTGGGGGATGAATCGGCTAAGAACTTTAGGACTAGAGCGGCGCCGAAACTTTGGCCGTACAGAATTAGTGGAGCATGGTCATTGCGATTAGCGAAGTTGCACAGGCACTGAATATCATTCTTCAGTGTTTGGAATGGGGGCATTTTTCCGCCCGATTTGCCATGTCCACGATGATCATAGCTAACCACATGAAATCCGTGCCGAATAAAATAGTTGGCTACGGGCGGGTAGCGACCGGAATGCTCACCCATACCATGTACGATACCGATGATCGGTTTACGAGACGACGAAGGTTCAGCACCCTCTAGCTTCCATTCTTGCGCAAAAAGGGTGTGGCCGTCGATTGTAGGAAAAGAGAAAGTCCGATGAGTGATGGAGTCTGGCATAGCGTATGTCTATACCACAGCTCTATGCTTGAGGAAAGAATCCAATATGAAAACTGTTGATAAAGTTCAGTTCTTGGTGCTTATGCAGTAGAGATGTTTGTTTGAGCGAACAAAAAGTTCGCCTTTACTGATAGCTGGGGTAGCTGAGAAGTCTTCGGTATCACTGGTGACACGATTGACGGCGAGTGATTCGAGTTTATCGGTCGCTTTGAGAACGTACATATCACCGTTGCGGGTGACGAAATAGATTTTGCCATCTGCCAGAATGGGCGAGCCATAGTCTTGGCCACCGCGTCCCCCGCCGCCACCACGTCTTCCTCCGCCGGGTCCGCCGGCGGGGTTGTTGGTAGTCGTTGATGCGGGGAGGCGTTCTTGATAAATCTCTTCGCCTGTTTTGGCGTTAATGCAGTTTGCAACGCGGCTGGAGAAAAAATAGATTCGTCCATCGTAATAGATCGGTGTGGAGATGCGATTGTTATTGCGTCCCCGCCAAACGACATTGGATTGGGTGATATCTTTTTTGCCACCCGCTTTTACGGCGATCGAGCCACCACCGCGCCCTTCGATTCCAAAGATGATGCCATCGTGTTCGATGACGCTGGAGCAATAAGAGTCGGAGTTCATCGCTTCGCAGTACCAGGTTAGCTTGCCGGTTTCGGGATCAAGGCCCCAAAACTCGTACGGGACACCGAGTACAATTTGTGTCTTTCCTTCATCGTTTTTGGTAAGTACAGGGGTGCCCCAAGTGCTACCGAGACCTTCGGCTTCAGCTCGCCAAATTTCCTTTCCTGTTTCTTTATCGAGTCCGAGAATGGCGTGGCTCTCCGCGGCTGCGGTCACAATGAGAATATTATTATGCAGGATAGGACTGGAGGCGGAGCCCCAGCGACGGCCATCGAGCCCGGTTCCAACTTTTGTCTGCCATAATTGTTTGCCGTCGAGATCGAAAGCGATCGCGCCGCTTTTTCCGAAGAAGACGTAAACATTTTTTCCATCGGACACGGGTGTGTGTGAGGCATAGCCATGCTCAGCAAACATGCCGCCGTATTCATCTTCGGGTAGATCGGCGGCGACAGTTTGATCCCACAGAATATTTCCTGTGTAGCGATCCAAGCAAATCAAATGGCGTTTTAGATTGGATTGATCACTGTTATCGCTACGATCGACTCCATAGCCGCTCCAGCAGGTTACAAAAACTTTGTTGCCGACGATGATTGGGCTGGAGGATCCAGGGCCGGGGAGAGTGGCTTTCCATTTCAGGTTTTCTGTTGCGCTCCAGGTCGTTGGAGCGGGGTCGGATTCCGTCGAAACTCCCGAGCCGTTGGGACCTCGGAAGCGTGTCCAGTTCTCTTCAGCGGTCAGTTGAACTGTCCAGGTCGCTGAGGCAAAAAGGCTTATCCCTAACTGAGCGATTAATCTTGGTGAAAAATAGCCCATGTTTACGGACTCCAGTGTTGAGAGAATGGATCGGTGTGAGAAACAGTTCTCCATCGCTAACCCTCAGGATGAATGTCAGTATCGACATTTCCCTCAAAAAAAGTCAAATAGGAGAACTTCGGTTCAGCCAACCAGATTCCTCACGAAGGCTCTGCACTTTGAGAGGGGTTTTGGAATATAATAGAGATCCTTCTGCTCTTCAAATGTCCACTGCATGCGAAGGGTGTTTGAACTGAGAAATCATGAAATCACATCCCACCGAAAAGTTTGAGAGAATGATAGATTGCATTTGGAAGAGCGTGGCAATTTGGGCCATCTTATCAGCGGGTTTGTCAGCGACTGCTGTGGGGCAAGAGGCTTTTGATTTCGCACATCGCGTGGTGCCCATCTTGCAGAAGCGTTGCAGTCAGTGCCATACAGGGAATGAGAAACAGGGAGGTTTTTCGCTCAATACCCGCGAGAGTGCGATGGCGGGTGGTGATTCCGAAAAAAAGATTTTGGCATCGCCGATTGAGGAGAGCGAGTTGATTCGAAGGGTCCTTTCGGAAGATCCGGATGAACGAATGCCACCGGAGGGCGATCGCTTAACCGGTGAGGAAGTAGCCACATTGAGAGAGTGGCTAGCCTCCGGTGCTCCATGGGAACCTGGCTTCAGTTTTGAGGTCAATCGTTATTCTCCCCCCTTGAAGCCGCGTCATCCCCAGTTGCCACCTGCAACGGAAGAAAATCGAACACACCCGATCGATCGAATATTGGATGCGTATCGTGCGGAGCGAAAACTGCCAATTCTTCCCGTTGTTCGTGACGCGGTCTTTGTACGGCGAGCCTATCTTGATTTGGTTGGACTACTACCAACGCCGAGTGAAGTGCAAAGTTATGTTCAAGATCAGAGTGCTGACAAGCGAGAACGGTTGATACGCGAGTTATTGAATCGCGATATCGATTACGCAGAGCATTGGCTTACTTTTTGGAATGATCTTCTCCGAAATGATTATTCGGGAACTGGTTTTATTACAGGTGGACGTCGGCAAATTTCAGCTTGGCTTTATCGAGCATTGGTTACCAATCAAGCATACGATTCTATGGTCCGCGAACTGATCGCGCCGCCGAATGATGAGAGTGCTGGATTTGGTATGGGTATTCGCTGGCGAGGGACCGTTAGCGCAGGTCAGACAGTGGAGATTCAGTTCGCTCAAAATGTGGGTCAATCTTTTTTGGGGATCAATTTGAAGTGTGCTTCTTGCCACGATAGTTTTATTGATCGCTGGAAGCTGACCGATGCTTACGGTTTGGCGGCTGTTTACTCGAATGAGAAATTGCAATTGCATCGATGCGATAAACCTATTGGTAAGGAAGCAAAAGCCGCATGGTTGTTTCCTGAAATCGGCGACATTGATGCCAGTTTGTCCCAGCCGGAACGTTTGAAGCAGTTGGCTGCGTTGATGACGCATCCGGAAAATGGTCGTTTCCCTCGGACGATGGCCAATAGGATTTGGCATCGACTCATGGGACATGGTATCGTGCATCCGACCGATGCCATGGAGACAAAACCTTGGAATGAAGATTTACTCGATTATCTTGGCTCACAGTTTGCGGACAGCAAGTATGATTTGAAGGAATTGATTTTCTTAATTGCTACTTCGGAAGCGTATCGAACCGAAGTGGAGCGAATTCAAGAGCGCGAAGGTCAAAAGGAGTATGTCTATGCGGGTCCCCAGGCAAAACGTATGACCGCCGAGCAATTTGTTGACAGCATATGGCAGCTCACCGGCGCCGCTCCAACGGCGATCGACGCTCCAGTTTTCCGAGGCAATCCCAACGATCCGGTCATGAAAGAGGTGGGAGAGTTAGAGGGGCGCTGGATATGGTCGGAATCAGCTCGCAAACAGGGTGGTCCAGCGGCGGGTGAGAAGATCGTTTTTCGGAAAAAGTTTACGGTCGATGGAGCCATCAAGCGAAGCAGTGGCGTTATTTCTTGCGACAACAGTTACGTGCTGTGGATTAATGGCCGCAAAGTTACCGAAGATGGAAACTGGGAAAGTGTCGAAGCTTTCGATCCGGTTCCATTTTTGGCCAGTGGCGAGAATGAAATCATCGTTCAGGGAATCAATGGGGGCAACGGACCAAATCCGGCAGCTTTGTATCTAGAAATGCTATTGGACACTGGGTCCGAAATGACGCGAATCGCGACAGCGACGGATTGGGAGGTTACCGAAAGCCCAATTAACGAAGCAGGTGAAGTTGTTGGTGATTCAGTCGCGTGGCAAAAGGCTATCGAGGCGGCCGGTCCTTGGGGTGGCCGACTTAAGAACGATTTGCAACAAGCGCTGTCGCGTAGTCTGACGGTCGGGAACAAAATGGCGCGAGCCTCTTTAGTCAAGGCAGACTTTTTGATGCGGAGCTTGGGCCGACCGAATCGAGATCAAGTGGTGACCGTTCGGCCGACCGAATTGACCCAATTAGAGGCGATGGATTTATCCAACGGTCAAACATTAGCCGATTGGCTGAAGCAGGGTGGCCAGCGCTGGCATGCCGCCATTGAGAATCAGCGCGTTGAGAGAGGGGCCAAAAGTGTGGATGGTGGCATTTGGGAAGCCCGAAATATCATTGAGCAATTGTATTGGCAAGCGCTGTGCCGTGAGCCAAATACGGCCGAGTGGGCGGCAATCGAGGAGTTGGTTGGTCCAGAGTTAGACGCTGTGGAGATAGAAGATATTCTCTGGGCGATCGTTATGTTGCCAGAGTTTCAGTATGTGCGGTGAGCCAATATTACTACAGTAAGCCAACTTAACAGTATTAATACTACGAGGATAACACAAAGGTATGTTAAGTCACTTTGAGCCCGAGCAGGGGGCATCCCAGGGGGAAGTGCGACGCGAGTTCTTAAAGAAGCTAGCTTTAGCGTCAGCAGCAGCCTGGATGGCGGGAGAGCCGAGACAGCTATTCGCGCTTCCGAGTGGAGAGCGGGTGTTGAATCCACAGGCCAAGGCCGATTCAATCATTGTGCTATGGATGGGGGGTGGCATGGGGGCACCCGACACATTTGATCCTAAGCACTACGAGCCATTCGAGGTGGGCAAGGAAGTTGCGTCTGTCTTGAGCACCTTCCCATCGATCCGCACGAATGTCGATCAGATTGAAATCAGCCAAGGCTTAGAGAATATTGCTCAAGTGATGAATCGCGCCACTTTGGTGCGATCTCATATTCAGCCGGACTTGGGGAGCATATTGCATTCGCGTCATCAATATCATTGGCACACTGGATATGTGCCTCCTCAGACGGTGGCCTGTCCGCATATAGGGGCGTGGATCGCGCGTGTTCTGGGGCCAAACAATCCAGTCATTCCACCATTTATCAATATCGGTCAACGTTTGGAAGGGGTTGGTGAGCAGGAAGAGCTAAAGGCATTCACGACGGCAGGTTTCTTTGGCAGTGAATATGGTCCGATGAATTTGCCGTATCCCGAAGAGGCTGCGGTGTCTGTGCGGCCTCCCCAGGGAATGGAGTTGTCTCGATTCCAAAACCGCCAAAAGTTTTATAAGAGGTTGGTGGACAGCAACCCGAATCGGGATCAGATGAGCGATTTCCAGCGCGACTCGATGATTCGTTCCATCGATGGGGCTTATCGTCTTTTGGAATCGAAAGAACGAGATGCCTTTGATATCTCTTTGGAGCCGAAGGAAAGCTACGAGAAGTATGACACGGGGCGCTTCGGACGGGGTTGTCTGCTCGCACGAAGATTGGTTGAGGCGGGTGCACGCTATGTCGAAGTAACGACTGAGTATGTTCCTTTTCTGCACTGGGATACGCATGCGGATGGTCATACGACTCTGGCTCGCATGAAAAAGGAAATTGATCGACCGATTGCGCAGTTGATCTTGGATTTGGAAGCTCGGGGTTTGTTGGATCGAACGCTGGTTGTGCTGGCGAGTGAGTTCAGTCGCGATATGTTGATGGAGGGCCAACCGGGCTCGGAAGCGGCCGATCAAGCGGAAAAGGTGGATCGCTTTACGGAGATGAAACATTACGGTTTGCATCGACATTTCACCGGCGGTTCCAGTATTGTTCTGTGGGGTGGAGGTGTTAAGAAAGGTTTCTTGTACGGTAAGACGGCACCCGAACGGCCTTGTATAGCGATCGAAAACCCACTGACGGTAACCGACTTGCACGCGACGCTGATGCAAGCGATGGGCATTAGTCCGAAGACCGTTTTCGATGTAGAAAAACGCCCATTCTATGTAACCGAGGATGGCAAAGGTCAGCCAAGAATGGATTTGTTCGCGTAGATCAGGACGATGTGTTCCACTAAAAAGATAAAGTTCTTTTTCCCGATCAGCTCAAACGCTGCCGGCTGCCTTGCGACTTCATTTAACGAGCAACGATCCCTCTGAGGGCTGAGAATTTTTGGGTATCTCTAACTGTGGGAAAAGCGTGAGTGCTCGCCTATAGTTGATAGGCTCTTGGAGACGAATCGATTCAAGCATCTCCTTGGCTTGAGGATGCGGGCAGACTCGGAGGTAATTGATAATTGGGATGCGGAGACGCAGATCATCCTTCTCAGACTTTTGATAGATCTGGATGAGAGTATCGCAATAATTCCACTGTTCCCAGCGGGCCAAGTCAGGAACGACGAGGTCGGCCATATCGTGTCGTTGCAGGACCAGAGTCAGGGATTGGGCTATGCGTGTTCTTGAGATCTTCTGAATGTCATTTCCCTGTACTCGCAACGCCAGGATTGCGGAGAATGAGTCCGAAAAATCGCACTGTGGGTTCGAGATAAAATCCTTTTCAATGCGTTCAAGTCCTTTTTCGCCCAGCAACGTGATATAGGTGGAAATAGCTGCGTCCAGGCCAATGGACTGGCGGATCAGCGTACCTATTTCGGTCGTAGCCTGTTTTTTCTTGTAATAGCGATCGAGTAACTCATCGAATATTGCTGCATCGCTTGCCTGCCCGCAAATCCCCAGCAAGACCCAGTCAAGTCGTTTGCGATCGGTCGAATGCTGATCACTCCGCAATGATTCCTTGAGCTTGTTGGGATCAAGGAGAGGTTTTAGCCATTGGAGATCTTCAATGGAGGTTTTGCCCAGTTCGTTGAAGCAATCCTCTCGGATCAACGTGGAAGGTGAGTCGCGATGTTCGAAGAAAAACTGTAACCTTGCCAGCATGGGTGTTTCGTTTTTTGCCAATCGTGTTGCTTCTCGTACATAGTCGATTTCATTGGGGAGAATAGTTGTGGGAGCGACCCATTGAAATTGATCTTTTTCGCCATAGCCTTTGACGAGGAACAGTTGGTGAGCTGCAAGTGGATCGAACGTTACCATACTAATGCTGGTGTTTTTGGTAATTCGGGTGATCGATTTGAGGGGTTCAACGACTCTGAGTTCTGCCGAAAAGAGTCCAGGTTCATTTTTTTGTTCTTGGCACTTGAGACATATGGCTACATGAAATTCTGAGAGGTCGTGATATTCATCGCGGAAGGATGGTAAGACACCAGCGCAAAATGGGCAGGGACTTGCGAGAGAAGCGCAGTTCCACAAAACCACGAAGGCAATGATGCCAGCGCGAGCAATCTTGCGAGTTTCGATAGAGTTGTGCAGCATGCGACTCGCTCTAGTTAGCCAAGATACTTGGGTGAGACTGGGATATTTCGTGAAGTTCCGATGGATGTCTGCTGAGATGTTGTTCAGCAAGGTGTCGTCTTGACTGAAAGAACCAGCTGAGTTCTGGGTGTAATTCCGAGAGTTGCTTGCAGGCATGTGGAATGGTCTTGAGGCAATCGATTTTTCCTTGACGCGTGCGGATGGTTGTTACGCTTCGCACTTGAAATCCTTGGCCTGCGAGTCGTTCTCTCCAGAGATTGGGATTGGCTTCATCTTGGCCATCTTCATAGATCCAGACGATATTTCGCCGATCAGAGTCGGCGTATTGCGCGCAGATTTGTTGAGCATGCATGCGTGGATTGGAAGAGCAATCAACCACCTCAAGCCAGCCGCCGACGAGGGTGCGAACAACGCCGACCAGAGCTCGGTCTTCAATAAAAAGGGTGGGTCGCCCTTGGCTTTCGGAATCAAGGAGAATGAGGTACTGAACAAATCCAAGAGTCGTTGCGATCAGAGGAATCATCGGCGTTATCTCCAAAACAATAAACGCTCAGTCAGAGCATTATTGTATTGCAGATGCAATCGTTATGCAAGAAGGATTGTGTGGGTTATGGGGCGGCTGCTTGGAGGCTATTGGTAGGCTGTCCACTGGCTAGATGCGTTGGAAATCAAGGCCTATGAGGAGCGGTGCCGTCTGAGCTTGGAGTGGACTTTGATTCCATCTTTCGAGATAGGGAGAAGATGGCGCCTGGATTTGCAAAGAGTCGTGGATTGAACTGGCTGGTACGCTGGAGCGGTTTCAAACCAGAAGGTCACCAGTGTTTCCAGTGGCAGGGAGTTGCTCAGCCATAGATCCCTTAATTGGCGATAGCGAGTCAGTACGACGTTCGCTTGCTTTTTGATCGCAAGGTCTTCTTTATTGGGGATATGTCCTTTGGGTACTGCCCATACAAAGGCTCCTTTTTCTTTGCGGAAGGTTTCGACATGAAAGAAATCGCGTTTCACGAATTCACCGCTCTCCTGTTGTTGTTGGTGAGCTGTTACAAAAAAGTTGATGGCGTGTTGTGGATAACCGAACAATAGGCCAAATCCGCGAAACCGCAAATCGGCTTCGGCTCGATCGACCGTTTCTATGATCTCTTGTGGCGTACTGTGGATGTCGAGTCCGAGGGAGTGAAAGAAGTTTGCCTGTTCATGGAGCAGGCGTTTTAGGGCCGGTATATTGACGACAAAGCCTTCGGTATAGCGAGTGCCTTCATGGCTCTTATCAAAAGTAAGCACACCGGCGCTGATATGATTTGCGATGTGAAAGGTGGCAAGAATTTTTCTCATGTTTTGAACGGAATCGGGTTCACCTTCGGCTTCAGGATACCGAGCGTGCCAAAAACCGGTGCTCATCGGCTTGAGATCACTGAAGAGAGTGTAGAGTGCTTCGTGATCGAGCAAATCTTGCAGAGTGGAACGAGCTTCGGTTTGCAGTTCGCTGGGGAGGGAAGTCAAGTCAAAACTGCTACAGTTGGCTGGCTTGGCGACTGGCTTACAAGCCTGTTGTGAGAAGCTAGGGGCATGCAGCAGCAAAATGAAGCATCCGCTTAGTAGATAAGGAGTGCGTATCATGGTGACCTTAGCTGTGTTCGCAGGGTGATGGTAGATCGCTAAATACAGTCTATTTATTGGAGCATAAGATGCAATAGGATTGCAAGTGAGAGAATGGTTGTGGTTGAGTTGGGCCGAGGTTTCTTGTTGTGTGCCAAGTCTGTTATCCTGGTATTCGACCGGAAAGGGGGCAAACGACTTTAGTTGGAGTCTATGTTCGAGGAGAAAGGATTTGACTCGAAGGTCATAAAGCGTCTAGGCTAAAGGTGGTTAAGTTCGAGTTGTTTTTGCACAGTGAGATGGATGATGGCATCGATTCGATTGTCGCGCAGGAAGTTGTTGTTGACCAGTGGAACCGCTCTGATGGTGGCGCGCTGGCTGAAGCCATTGAGCGCGAGCGAAGTTCGATTGCCAGCGGGAGCAGTTGTGTTTCGGCCCGAAATTGAACCACTGGTACGTTTGATCGAGGAAACGCCGCGCGAGCAAATTTTTTCGGTGATGGCTGCGCGAATTAAAAGTGGGACAACCTATACGGAGATACTGACGGCGATTCTGTTAGCTGGAATACGCAATGTTCAGCCGCGACCCAATGTGGGCTTTAAATTCCACTGCGTTATGGTTATGCATGCGGCTCATCAAGCAACTTTAGCAGCCAAGGATGAGCATCGTTGGTTTCCACTTTTTTGGTCACTGGATTATTTTAAGCGATGCCAAGATCAGGATCGCAGCGAAGGTGACTGGACGATGTCGGCGGTCGAAGGTCAAGAGTTGAGAGCCGATCACGCGGTGACTGAACTTGCAACGGCTTTAGATCAATGGGATGTTGAGAAGGCGGATCGGGCTGCTGCGAATGCGGCTTGCTCGGCAACACCTGCCCAGCTCCTGGAGATCTTCGCTCGGTTTGGTGCGAGGGACTTTCGCAATATCGGACATAAAGCGATTTGGGTCGCGGGTGGTTTTCGAACCTTAGAAGTCATCGGCTGGCAGCATGCCGAACCGGTGATGAGGAGTTTGGCCTATGCCTTGCTCAATCACCAGGGGGAGCCGAATCCAAGTCAAAATGATTTTGTTGCAGATCGTGCCGGCAAGGCGAATTGGGACTTGGCGAAGCAACTCCATGGCAGCGGTGATTTACCGCACCGACTGGATGAGGGTTTTACGAAGCAATGGCTGGAGGGGGCGAGAAGTGAGAGTCCTCTTTCTTTAGCCAAGTTGACCAGTGAGGGAATCAAGCAGGGGATTGCACCGCGGAGTATCGCGGATGGAATTTATGCGGCCGCGTCGGAGTTGGTCATGCGGCAGCCAGCGATTGTTCCGCTGCACTCGATCACAGCTTCCAATGCCTTGCAATATCTATATCGTTCCGTACAGGGGAATGAATTGCGTTTGTGGCTGCTGTTACAAAATGCCTCGTTCATTGGGCATTTTCGCGAGTCGGCTAGCGGTCGAGGGGCGCTGAAAGAGATGAGTTTGTTGGATTTGAAACCCGCCGAGAAGCCTGTGGCGGATGTCAGGGATATTTTTACGCTTCTGGGCGAGAATCGCGAACTAGCAAGTCAAGCGATTTTGCGTTTTGTTCAGGATGGTCAGGATTTATCAGCAATGCTGCAACATGCGCGAGAAATGATTTTTCTCAAAGGTACCGATTCGCATGATTACAAGTATAGCTCTGCGATCTTTGAAGATTTTCGCTATTGTTCGCCTGCTTGGCAAGCGAAAGTTCTCGCGGCATCCGCACATCTTTTGACGAGTTCTAGGCAGGCGGATAATGGTTTGAAGGCCCGAATTGAGGAGGCGTTTGCGTAAGATGTAGGTGGAATACGGCCGGACAGACTGGTATGATAGAGGGAGTCGATTCCCCCTCCTGCTCTCCCCTTCCCTTCTCGATGATCCCAGTCATGTCGATAAAGTTGCTGCTCATTTTGGGCGTGATGGTATTTGTGTCGGGAAATTCCTGGCTCGTTGCCGAGGAAGGTCTACCTGCAGCCAATGGTCTCTCTGATTCTGGGGCTCTTTACGAGTCGAAGGTCAAGTCGATTCTTAGGGAACGATGTTTTGCCTGTCATGGTCCGCTTCGGCAAGAGGGCGATCTGCGGCTGGACACAGTCGAGTTGATGAAAAAAGGAGGCAGTTCGGGAAGTGTGATTCAGCCCGGTGATGCGAAAGCTAGTCTACTGGTCCAGCGTATCACAGCAGAAGATATCGAACAGCGAATGCCACCGGAGGGCGAGGGTGAGAAGGTACCGCTGGAAATTGTGCAGATATTATCTCAGTGGATCCAGAATGGTGCAGCGTCTCCCAGAGATGAAAAACCGGAACCTGGGCCCGATCAGCATTGGGCCTATCAGCCGATTGTGGTTCCTGACGCTTCTGCGCTCGCGGGTGAAACGGTTCTGGATGCGATGATTCGCGAGCAGTGGGGTGGGCAGCAATTGACTCCCAACCCGAGAGCGGCTCCCGAGGTTTTGTTGCGTCGATTGTATTTCGATCTTATCGGCTTGCCTCCATCGCAAGCAGAGATTGCTCAGCTTCCGAAGGACTATGATGCGGCTTGGTATGAAGCAACCGTTGAGCGATTACTTCGAGATCCGCGCTATGGCGAACGCTGGGGAAGGCACTGGATGGATATCTGGCGTTATAGTGACTGGTGGGGTCTGGGAGATCAATTGCGAAACAGTCAACAGCATATTTGGCATTGGCGGGATTGGATTATCGAATCGCTCAATCAAGATCGACCCTACGATGAAATGGTTCGCTTGATGCTGGCGGCCGACGAGTATAAGCCTGAAGACTTAAGCGATTTGCGAGCGACTGGCTTTTTAGTTCGCAATTATTTCTTATTCAATCGCAATCAGTGGCTTGATGATACCGTGGAGCATGTGAGCAAGGGGTTTCTCGGTATCACGATGAATTGCGCCAAGTGCCATGATCACAAATACGATCCTATCAGCCAAGTGGATTATTATCAGATGCGGGCGATTTTCGAGCCTTATCATGTGCGATTGGACATGATCGAAGGTGTGTCGGATCTGAATCGCAACTCTATTCCGCGGGTGTTCGACGGTTGGCTCGATTTGCCGACGTATCGCTTTGTAAGAGGGGATGAGCATCAACCAGATAAATCTAAGGCTATAGTGCCTGGAGTCCCTTCTTTTCTCGCGAGTTCGACTTTTCATGTTGAAAGCGTTGCTTTGCCGCCTGTCGCTTGGCAACCAGAGCGTCGGAGTTTTGTGCGTGAAAATGCTCGCGAAATTGCCAAACGCAACATCGCCGAGGCCGAACAGCAAGGGAAGGAGGCCAGTGATCGACTTCAAATCGCGAAGGGTGAGTTGCAGACGCAGGTAACGGAGACCCAATCCACTCCGCCGCAAGTGGAGAAGTGGCTAGTCGATGAAAAATTTGAACAATGGAATGCTGACGTATGGGACAAGCTGGGTGGTGATTGGGTATTTGAGCCGAAGAAATTGTCTCAGAATCGTGATGGACAGACACGCTCGGTATTGAAGTGGAAGGGTGAGCCGCCGACCGACTTGGATGTTAGGCTGCGATTTGCAATTCGTGGTGGGAGTCTCTATCGCAGTGTGGGAATATCCTTTGATTGCACGCACGATGGGAGTGGGGGGGCTCTAAAGCCGACGGATCGTGAAACGATGATTTACGTAAGTGCCCACGGTCCTGATCCAAAAGTGCAGGCTTCGTTCCTGAACAATGGAACTTATCAGTATCCGCCGGATGGGCGAGTACCGCAGGCAATCGAGTTGAATCGAATCTATGAATTGAGAGTTCAGGTTCGTGGTGATTTAGTTAATGCATCGCTTGATGGAGTACCGAAGTTGGCCTGGAAGATTCCAGGCGGGCGGCACGCGGGGCATTTGCAATTTACGACCTTTGATGTTCTGGCGGATTTCAGAGAGATTCGTATTCAATCGCTGGCGAAGACCACACCGTTACGACAACCTGGTTCAGGATCGGCTTTGGATGCCGCAACGGCATATAAGCTTGCCGAACTGGATCAGGTGGCTGCGGAGAAAAAACTTGAGTGGCGCAAGGTGGAATGGGATAGTTTGGCAGCCCGCGAGCGAGCTTGGGATGCGATATGGAAGCGGGAAGATTTGCAAGCGGTGCCAAACGCATCGCCGCAAGAGGTAGGGGCAGCACAAAAGGTAGAAGCCGAGGCGAGGCTGGCAGCTATCGATGTGCAGAACCAGGTGGAACTGGCGAATGCGTCTTACAATGTCGCGGTGGCTGAGGCGAATCTTGTTCGCAATGGTGCCGACAAGAAAGAAGCGTCGGAGAAAGAGTTGAGCAAGGCAAAGGAAGGCTTGGCAGCGGCCCACAAGAAACGGCAAGACAAGCAGGGTGAGTTGTTGGGCTTTAGTGGCGCTCGTTGGGCGGCAACGCGATTCTTGAATTCGGGCGTAGATGATCCGGCGGTTAGCTTTCCTAAGCAGAGC
Source organism: Pirellulaceae bacterium (assembly GCA_044359485.1). GTDB lineage: Bacteria > Planctomycetota > Planctomycetia > Pirellulales > Pirellulaceae > JAFLCP01. The sequence goes on from JBIKMB010000004.1 coordinate 71,070, forward strand.
AGCGGGCGACGAAAGGCATTGGCGGAGTGGATTACTTCGAAAACGAACCCACTCACAGCCCGCGTTGCCGTAAATCATATTTGGACTCGACATTTTGGCGAGCCATTGGTGGCGAATGTATTTGATTTTGGATTGAAGGGAAGCCCACCGACTCAAACGCGTTTAATCGATTACTTAGCAAGTGAGTTTATAGCTAGCGGCTGGAGCATGAAGCATCTGCATCGCCGAATCGTGCTGTCTGAAGCGTACCGCCGCAGTTCTTCGTTGCTGGGAGCTGATGAAAATCTGAAGCGCGATCCTGAAAATCGATTTCTGTGGAGACGCAATCCGATTCGAATCGAGTCACAGGCGGTGCGTGACTCGATCTTGAGTTTGGCGGGCACGTTGGATGAAACACGAGGTGGAGCACCGGTGATGCCGGCTGAACAAGATGCTTCGAAACGCCGCAGCCTTTACTTCTTTCATTCTAATAATGAGCGAAACCTGTTCTTGCAAATGTTTGATGAAGCGATGGTCAAGGAGTGTTATCGACGCGAGCAGAATGTTATTCCGCAACAAGCTCTCGCATTGAGCAACAGTCCTTTGGTTTTGGATGCGGTCCCTGCAATTGCTGATCGTTTGGCGAAAAATGCGCCAGACGAGGATGCCTTTATTTGTTTAGCTTTTGAGCAGCTATTGGGAGTCCGGGCAACTACGGCCGAACAGACTGCTTGTCGAAAGGCAATGGAGCAATGGCGTCAGCTTCCCGAGGAAGGCTTGGGGGCGGGCAGCGGGCACCGCGATCGAATCCTACTGGTGTGGACCCTTATCAATCACAATGATTTCGTGACGGTGAGATAAGCGAGGTGTGGTGTCTATGCAGCGGAACCTATTTGAGAATGGGACTGGCATGAATCGTAATCCTTTAGGACGTCGGAGTTTTTTGGCGAACTGCGGACTAGGATTTGGTAGTCTGGCCCTTGGGGCAATGCTGCACCGCGATGGTTTGGGAAGTGATGCAGTGTGGACGCCTCCAACCGGAGAAGCTCATTTTCCTGCCAAAGCGAAGAGCGTGATCTGGCTCTTTATGAATGGGGG